>JBKJTV010000003.1:0-3404 GCA_046589985.1 Candidatus Limnocylindria bacterium
CGAGCGTCGTGAGCGCCGCGACGGAGCGGCTGAACTGCACGATGACCGGAGCCGCGATCGGAACCTCCGCGTCGCCGTTGCCGGGGATCACCTGCTGGACCGTCAGCACGCCCGTCACGGTGAACTTCTTCGTGACGTCCGCCGGCACGCCGGCTTCGGGTCGCGCCCCGACGTGGACGGCGTACGTCGAGCCGCGCAGCAGGCCGGGGAAGTCCGGCTGGAACAGCAAAGTGCGGGCGGAGAGCCAGGCGTAGGTCCCGTTCACGGGGGGTTCGACCTCGATGAGCCGCTCGGGCGAGCGCTCTTCGGGAGGACTCGCGAACGTGACCTTGATCGGCGCGAGGCGCGGGACGTCCGTCCCGTCGGGAGCCACGCTGAACCCAAGGGGCTCTCGCAGTGCCGGCGGGCTGCGATCGGGGATCCATACCGCGCCGACGACCAGGCTGAGCAGCGCGAACGTGACGAGCGCGCCGCGGAAGTCGTGCAGGTGGCGGCGAAACGAGCTCATCGCCGCACCTCGAAGCTCGACACCGCCGTCGCGGCGTTGCCGTCCGCGAGCTGCGCGCTCACTCGCAGCGTGTGGCGACCGGGCGCGAGCGTCCAGACGAGCCACGGATCGGCGCCCGGAGCGTCGCCGATGATCCGGCCGTCCACCTCGAACGCGACGCGTCCGAGCCCGGGCGCCGCAGCGGCGCGGAGCACGAGCTCCTGGGCGCTCAGCTCGGGCGCCAGCCAGAACACGCTGCCGCCGGCCGGCGCGACGATGCGGAGCAGGTCTCCAGCGGCAGGGGTCTCCCGGACGGCGAGCGCGAGACCCGCGTCGCGTGCCCACGCGCGCGCCTCGGTCGGCGGGTCGATCGCGACGCGCCCCTGCTCGTCTCGCGTGTAGTAGCGCTCGCGCGCCTGCGGCTCGGTGCCCGTGACGAACAGCTCGCGCGTCGGTGCGGGGCAATCGGTGCCCGGAAGTAGGCCCGTCGGTGCGCAGACCGTCACCTCGACGATCCCCGTCGGACGCGCGTACCAGCTCATGCGACGCCCGATGGCCGCGGCCATCATCGCGTCGTGCCAGATGGGGCCGGCCCCATCGATGCCCGACACGTCGACCATCGCCGAGCCGTCAGCGTTCCCGACCCAGACCCCGATCGCGATGTCCGGCGTGTAGCCGAGCGTCCAGTTGTCCCGGAAACCGGTGCTCGTCCCGCTCTTCACCGCGGCAGGGAATGGCAGATCGAACGGCGTGACCAGGCCGAAGCCGGGGATGCGCGCGTCCGCGTCGCTGAGGATGTCGGTCAGCAGGTACGCGTGCTGCGGTGAGAGGACGCGCCGCGGAGCCGGCGCCGCCCGCTCGTACAGGACGTGGCCGGCGGCGTCGCGCACGCGCGCGACCGAGAACGGCTCGACCCACCGGCCCTGGGCCGCGAGCGCGGCGTACGCGGACGTGAGGTCGAGGAGGCGCACGTCGCCGCCGCCGAGCGCGAGCGAGAGCCCGTAACTTTCGGCGCTGGAGAGCGTGCCCAGGCCGAACCGGCGCGTCATCTCGAGCATGGCGTCGAGGCCGATGGCGTCGAGCGTCCGGACCGCCGGGACATTGAGCGAGGAAGCGAGTGCGACACGCAGCGGTACGACACCGTGGAAGGAGCGGTCGAAGTTCAGCGGCGCGTACGGGCCCTCAGCCGTCGAGAAGGTCGTCGGGACGTCGAGCAGCGCGGTCGCCGGGGCGAAGCCGCGTTCGAACGCCGCGGCGTACACGAGCGGCTTGAGCGCCGAGCCAGGCTGACGTGGCGTGATCGCCATGTTGATGGCGCCCCCGTGTGATGGGTCGCCGTCGGTCGCGCCGCCGACCATCGCGAGGAGACGGCCGGTCCCCGGCTCGATCGCGACGAGCGCCGCGTTCGTCACGTGGCGATCACCGAGCGCGGCGAGCCGCAGCCGCGTGAGTCGCTCGGTCTCCCTCTGGAGGCCCGCGTCGAGCGTCGTCTCGACGACCAGTCCGTCGCGCTCCGCGAGGTCAGGGCGGATCCGCGCCAGCTCGTCGAGCGCGAAGGCGACGAAGTGCGGCGAGTTCGCGGACGGTGCGGCGGGAACGATCCCGATCGCTTGGCGTGCTGCGGCGTCCGCGTCCGCACGGGCGATCGCGCTGTCCTCGACCATCCGGGCGAGCACGTACTGCTGTCGAACCTTGGCCGCCGCGTCCCCGCTCGGCGACTCATAGAGGGAGGGCCGCTGCGGAAGCCCGGCGAGGTAGGCGGCGTGCGCGAGGTCGAGGTTACCGGCGCTCGTCCCGAAGTACACGCGGGCTGCGGCCTCCACACCGTAGGCGCCGCGGCCGTAATACACGTCGTTGAGGTAGAGGTTGAGGATCTCGCTCTTGGAGCGGTGCTGCTCGAGCTGCAGCGCCAGCACGGCCTCCCGCAGCTTCCGAACGATGACGGGCGACGTGTCTCCGCCGAGGTAGAGCCGCCGCGCGACCTGTTGCGTGATCGTCGATGCCCCGGAACGCCCTGTGGCGGCGGAGGTGAGCGCCGCCCGCGCGATCGCGATGGGATCCACGCCCGGGTGTTGGCGGAAGCGCCGGTCCTCTGCCGAGATCGTGGCCTGGAGCATCACGGGCGCGATCTCGGTGAGGCCGACGGGGATGCGCAATCCGGCTCGCGCGTCCTGTCCGAGCAGGATCCCGCTCGCGTCGCGCACGGTCGTGCCGGGGCTGACGCCGCGGGTCTCCGGCGCGTCGAACGGGCCCCAGCGCACGAGACAGGCGAGAGCCAGGAGGATCGCGCTCGTTGCGAGCGCAGCCCGCGTCGGAGCCTGACGACCGATCACGGAAGCGAGTGTCGCCAGACGAGAGCGCGCCGGCGTCGGAGTTGCCTCGCGTAAGTACTACGCGCCGCCTAGACGATAGGCTCGGCACGATGCAGCCGGACCGTCGATCGTCGATCCTGGGCGCCGCGCGTCGGGCTGTCGGCAGGCGCGGGTTCGCTGCCACGACCATGCGCGACGTCGCGCGGGAGGCGGGCGTCGCCCAGGCTCTCATCCACTACTACTTCGCGACCAAGGAAGCGCTGTTCCTCTCGGTCGTGCGCGTGATGCTCGACGAGCAGCTCTTGCGGCTGCGTCGCGAGATCGCCGGCGCCTCCGGTCCCGCGCGTGCGTTCGCGGGCCTCGCGATCGCGCGCGATCGGGCGCTCGGCGACACGCGCGCCTGGCGCCTGTTCTTCGAGGTGCTCGCGGCGAGATCCCGGGAGGGCTCGGGCCGGGAGCTGTCGGCCGCGTTCGCCGAGCGCCACGCCGCCGTGGCCGAGGAGATCGCGCGCCTCGTGCCGGACGAGGACGCGCGGACGCTCGCGCTGCCCGTCGACTCGGTCATGCTCGGCCCCGCGGCCGAACGTCTCGCGGGGACCAAGGAC
>JBKJTV010000159.1:0-3462 GCA_046589985.1 Candidatus Limnocylindria bacterium
CGCGAAGGTGACCTCGGTCTTCTCGGTGCGCAGCACGAGCGTCGTGGTGAGGTTCTCGTACACCTTCTGCAGCTCCGCCTCATTCGACGCGAGGTAGTACTCGGCCTTCGTGAGCTCGGCGATCTGCTTCAGCGTCGCCTCGTCGAGGCGCGTGCGGATCTGCCGCCCCTGGATGCGCAGGATGGTGCCTTCCGGGCTGCCGAGGCCGATGGTGTAGATGCGGATGCCGCGGTCGATCGCCTCCTGCACCACCGACAGCGGCGGCGGGAACACGTTGTTCTCACCGTCGGTGAGCAGGACGATGGTCGCCGGCGCGAAATACCCCTCGGGCACCCGTGTCGCTCGCGGGGTCGCGGGGGCAGGCGTCGGGCGCTGGCCAGGGGCGGGCTGGACGGGTGCTGCCGGGAAGTCGAGATCGCTGTTCTCGAAGATCGCCTCGAGCGAGGTGAGGATCCCGCGGCCGATCGCGGTGCCTCGCTGCGGCCGGAGCCGCGAGATGGCGGCCTTCACCGCATCCTTGTCGTCGGTCGGCGCCTGCACGATCGACGCGTTGTCGGAGAAGGAAACGACGCCGATGCGCGCGGACGCACTCTGCTTGTCGACGAAGGTCATGGCGGCGGACTTCGCCGCCTCCATGCGATTCGGGCGCACGTCCTCCGCCTGCATGCTTCCGGAGACGTCGATCGCGAGGATCACCGTACCTTCCTCGCTCGGCAAGGTCACCACGGACTGCGGCCGCGCGAGCCCGATGAGCATTGCGGCGACCGCGAGGATGAAGAGCGCAGGGGGGATGTGCCGCTTGATGCCCGGACCGCTGCCGAGCGCGTCGCGGACGAGCGTGAGGCTCGCGTAGCGCAGCGCGTACTTGCGGCGCCGTCGCTGCGACAGCACGTACAGCCCGAGGAGGACCGGCACGAGGATCAGCGCCCAGAGCGCGCCGGGCCAGATGAACTGCATCAGTGCCTCCCCCGCCGCAGCTTGCGTACTCCGGCAAAGCGCGCGATCGCGCGGACGAGATCCTCCTCCGTGGACACGTCGAGGACGTCGACGCCGGCACGTACGAAGGCCTGACGGAGCGCCTCCTCATGCTTCGCGACCACCTGCGCAAAGCGTGTGCGGAACCGCTTGTCGTGCGTGTCGACCTGCAGCTGCTCGCCCGTCTCCGCGTCGGTCATGGTGATCCAGCCGATGTCAGGGATCTCGCGCTCCCGCGGGTCGCTCACGCGCACTGCGATGACCTCGTTCCGCATCGCGAGGCGGCCGAGTGAGCGCTCCCAGCCCGGAGTGCTGAAGAAGTCGGAGACGACGAAGATGAGCGAGCGGCGGCGGATCGTCCGGTCCGCCGACTCGATGAGGTCCGCGAGCGCGGTGTACGGCGCCTGCCGGAGGCGCGGACTGCGATGCATCTCGTTCAGCAGACGCAGCACGGCTGCCTTGCCGCCGGCGGCCGGGATCGCGCGCTCGACGTGGCCGTTGTAGAGGATCGCGCCGACGCGATTGCCGTGCCGGGTCAGGATGCGCGAGAGGACGGCGACGATGTCCAGGACGACAGCGCGCTTCTCGGTGCGGACGGTGCCGAAGTCGAGCGACGGCGAGAGATCACACAGGAAGTGGGCGGTGATCTCGCGGTCCTCGTGGTACTGGCGCACGTACGGCGTGTCCATGCGGGCGGTCACGTTCCAGTCGATGTAGCGGACGTCGTCCTGCGGCTGGTACTCGCGGATGTCCGCGAGATCGAGGCCCTGGCCGTAGAACAACGTGCGGTAGTCGCCCTGAAGGAGACCGTCCAGCCGGCGCAGGACGGTCCAGTCAAGACGCTGCAGGGCGACCTCTGGCGCAAGCGCCGGAGGTCGCCCCTCTGGCGCAAGCGCCGGAGGTCGCCCCTCAGGCGCTGGCGCCGACATGCCGTCCCAAAGGCTGCGCGGGGCGAGAGACGCGCTCGAGCACCCGTCCGACGATCGCGTCCGGGGTGACGCCGTCGCTGAGCGCCTCGTACGAGAGCACGAGCCGGTGGCGGAGAACGTCGGGGACCATGTCGACGACGTCCTGCACCAGGACATAGGTCCGTCCGCGCAGGAGCGCGAGAGCGCGCGCGGTGAGGATGAGGTTGATCGAGGCGCGGGGGCTCGCTCCGTAGGTGATGTACTTCGCGATCTCAGCGAGCCCGTACTCCGTCGGCTTGCGTGTCGCGTACGCGATGCGGACGGCGTACTCCATGAGCACCGGATCGGCGTAGACCTTGTCGGTCTCGCGCTGGAGCTCGATGAGCCGGTCGGTCGTGAGCACCGGCGCCGTCGCCTCGCGCGGCGCGGTCATGCGCTCGACGATGACGAATTCATCCATCTCGCTCGGATAGCCGATGAGCACCTTGATCATGAAGCGGTCGACCTGCGCCTCGGGGAGCGCGTAGGTCCCCTCGGTCTCGATCGGGTTCTGTGTCGCCATGACGAGGAATGGATCAGGGACGCGGTGCGTCTCGCGGCCGATCGTCACCTGGCGCTCCTGCATGACCTCGAGCAGTGCCGACTGGACCTTCGCCGGCGCGCGGTTAATCTCGTCGGCGAGCAGAAGGTTCGTGAAGACCGGGCCGAGCGAGGTCCGGAACTCACCGCTCTTCTGGTCGTAGATGCGCGTCCCGACAAGGTCGGCTGGGACGAGGTCGGGGGTGAACTGAATGCGCTTGAACTCGCCCTGCATCGCCTCTGCGACGGTCTTCACGGCGAGCGTCTTCGCGAGACCTGGGACGCCTTCGACGAGAAGGTGCCCGCGCGCGAGCAGCGCCACGAGCATCCGCTCGAGCAGGTGGTCCTGACCGACGATGACCTTCTTGATCTCGAAGAGCAGCCGGCCCATCTCTGAGGGCTGTCTGGTAGCGGTCGCCATCATTCCTCCTTCAGTTCAGGCGAGGCCGGGCTCCTGCCCGGCCGAACCCGCAGGGCCCCGCCGAGGCAGAGCAGACGAAGTCAGCGCCGCCGAGAGGGTTCAATAGGGTGGCGAGCCTGCCGCAGATGCCGCAACGTCGATCGGGACGGCAAAGCCGATCCCGCTGAAGACGTCGCGCCCGGCGGGGTTCGCGAGCCCGGTGACGATGCCGATGACGTCGCCATTGCGGTTCAACAGCGGTCCGCCGGAGTTCCCCGGGTTGACCGCCGCATCGAACTGGATGAGGCCCTCGAGGACCTGAGTGCGCCCGCCACCTTGGAAGCTCCGCCCGAGACCCGAGATCGAGCCAGTGGAGAGCGAGCGCGTGAGCCCCATCGGATTGCCCACCACGATGGCGTCGTCGCCGACCTGCACGCTTCGCGGGTCGCCGAGGGTCGCCGGGACGAGGAGCGCCGGCGGGCGCAGGGCCTGGAGCACCGCGATGTCGTTCTCGGGTCGCGCCGCCTCGATGATGGCGGGCGACGTGCTGCCGTCACTGAAGGTGAGCGTGACCTCGGAGGCCCCTTGGACGATGTGGAG
>JBKJTV010000088.1:0-9540 GCA_046589985.1 Candidatus Limnocylindria bacterium
GAAGACCTTGATCCACTCGAAGTTCTTCGGGAGCTCGTGCTCGGTCTGGCACGCCTTCGTGCACTCGCCGCAGCCGTCGCACTTGCGGAGGTCGATGACCATGACCCACTGCCGCTCTGGTCTGTTCGTTGCGGCCGCGGCGCCACCTATATCGAAGTGGATCGGCACCAGCGTCGCCACGGCGCCACCGACGCCCGCCGCTCCGAGCGTCGTGAGCATCTTGCGCCGCGTGAGACCGTCCGCCATGTTCGCTCCGCCCCTCCCAGGCTCCGCGTTCTCTCAGCAAACGCTCAGCAAGGGGAACCTTGGACCTGAGCGCCTGCTGAGAGAAACGACCGCATGGCCCTTTCCGAAGGGACCGAACGGCCCCTTCGCACGGCGCGGGCGTGTCGGAGAGTTCCCGATATGGAGCCAGAACGCGTCCGAGTCCTCGTCGTCGACGACGATCCCGGCATCGCGAACGTCGTCGCGCGCGCGCTCGCGTCGGACGGCTACGCCGTCGAGGTCGCTTCGACGGGCGCCGAGGCGATCGCGTGCGCCGCACAGCGCCCGCAGCTGGTCGTCCTGGATCTCCTCCTGCCGGACATGGACGGGCTCGAGGTCTGTCGTGCGCTGCGTTCCGCCGACCCGACCGTGGCCGTGCTGATGCTCACGGCACGCGACGCGCCGACCGACCAGGCCGCCGGCCTCGACCGCGGGGCGGACGATTACATGACGAAGCCGTTCAGCCTGGTCGTCCTGAGTGCGCGCGTTCGGGCTCTCCTCAGGCGCCGCGTGCCGAGCGAACCGGAGCTCCTGCGCGTCGGCGACCTCGCGCTCGATCCCGCGACCCACGTTGCGCGTCGCGGTGATCGCGAGGTCGCGCTCACGCGGACCGAGTTCCGGCTGCTGCGCGAGCTCATGCGCGACGCCGGTCGACCGATCCCGAAACACGAGCTCACGAAGCGCGTCTGGGGCTATGACTTCACGGGCGACGACAACGTGCTCGAGGTGTACGTGCGCTACCTGCGCCAGAAGCTGGAGCGTGGCGGCGAGCCGCGGCTCATCCAGACGTTGCGCGGTCTCGGCTACGCGCTGCTCACGGCGTGACGCTCCGCGGGCGTCTGGCCGCGTGGTATGGCGTGCTGCTGGCGGGCGTTCTTGCATTCTCGCTCGGTGTCGTCTACCTCGAGCACCAGGCCGGGCACGCTGCCGACATCGACGCCGCGCTCAGTGGCGCGGTCGACGTGGCGGCCATCGAGATCGCCGAGGACCTCTCGCTCGGAGCGTCCGTCGACCGACTGCGACTCTCGATGCACCGCATGAGCGCCGAGCCGCTCGCCGTCTGGGCCTACGTACCCGGCGCGGCGGCTTCGGTCGGCACTGCGGCGGACCCGCGGGCGCCCCAGCTCGCCGACCTCGATCCGAGATCGGTGCCGGCCGGGTACGCCACGACGCTCACGATGCATGGCCGGGTGCGCACCTACTCCGACGCGCAGGACCCGAGCGGCATCGTCGTCGTCGCGGCGGTGTCCCTCGTCGAGGTCGACGCGTCGCTCGCGGACCTGAGTACCACGCTCGTGACGCTCGGCGCGGCGGCGATCGCGCTCGCGACCTGGGGCGGCCTCGCGATATCAGGTGCCGCCCTCGGGCCGCTCGCGGCGATGACGGACGCGGCGAGGGGGATCGCCGCCTCGCGCGATCTCTCGAGACGGGTGAAGGTCGCGTCCCCTTCGGACGATGAGCTCGGGACGCTCGCGGAGACGTTCAACGAGATGCTCGCAAACCTCGACGAGGCCCACCGTACGCAGCAGCGCTTCGTCGCCGACGCCTCGCACGAGATCCGGACCCCGCTCGCCGCGCTTCGTGGCGGCATCGAGCTGCTGGAGCGCGAGAACGATCCCGCTGAGCGGGACGCGCTCGGCGCTCATGTTCGGACCGGGGTCGAGCGGCTCTCGCGGCTGGTGGAGGACCTGCTCGCGCTCGCGCGCGCGGACGCTGGCGCACCCGCAGCGGCACCCGTCGCCGTGGATCTCGACGAGGTGGTGATGGAGGCGTTCGCGGACCTTCGGCGCATTGCCGGAGCGCGCTTGCGCGTGCGGGAGATAGAGCCCGTCGTGGTCCAGGGCGACCGCGACCGTCTGAAGCAGCTCGCGCTGATCCTGATCGACAACGCCCTCCGGTACGCGCCCGGAGCCCCGGTCGAGATCAGCCTCGTCCGCGACGCATCGAGCGTGGTGCTGCGGATCGACGACCTGGGGATCGGACTCTCCGACGAGGATGTCTCCCGCGCGTTCGAGCGCTTCTACCGGGGTCGCGGTGCGCGCGCCGTCGATCCCTCCGGCAGCGGGCTCGGGCTCGCGATCGCGCGCGGCATCGCCCGGGGGCACGGCGGCGACGTCAGCATCGCGCAGCGCAGCCCGAAAGGCACGACCGTTCTCGCGACGATCCCGGTGTAAGTAGCGCCGCGTGCCGCGCGCCAGGGTCAGGCGGCGGTCCAACCTCCGTCGACGTAGACCTCGGATCCGGTCATGTACGAAGCCTTCGGGCCGCAGAGGAACGCGATGACGTCACCGATCTCCTCCGGTCTTGCGAGCCTGCCGAGCGGCGTGTTCTGAAGGATCAACTGCTCCGTCGGCGTGCCTTTGATCACCGCGATGAGCGGCGTGTCGACGAACCCGGGGTGCATCGAGTTGACCCTGATGCCCTCCTTCGCGTAGCGGATGGCGGCGTTCTTCGTCATGAGGCGCACCGCTCCCTTTGCCGCGTGATATGCGACTGAGGCGCCGAAGCCGCCGACCGCGCCGAAGATCGATGACACGTTCACGATGCTGCCGCCGCCCGCCGCGCGCATGGCGGGGATCACGTGCTTCATCCCGAGCCAGACGCTCGTCTGGTTCACCGCGATGACCTTCTCCCAGCCTTCGCGTGTCTCCTGCTCGATATCGGCGAACGTCCCGATGCCCGCGTTGTTCACCAGGATGTCGAGCCTTCCGTGCTCGCGGACCGTCTCCGCGACCGCGCGCTCCCAGTGCGCCTCATCCGCCACATCGAGCCGTTGGTAGCTGGCGCGCTTGCCGTCGCCCGTGAGACGCTTCGCAAGCGCCCGGCCGAGCTCGTCGTTCAGATCGGCGATGACGACCTGCGCGCCCTCGGCGCAGAGCGCTTCCGCCGTCGCCGCGCCGATACCGCCGGCGCCGCCGGTCACGATCGCGACCTTGCCTTGAAGGTCCATGAGGTCACCTCCCGAATGTCGGCCCGAGGTCAGCGGCGGGCGTACCTGGCGCCGGAGCCACGCTCATCGCTCTGCTGGCAGCTGATGCAGCGCGCGGCTTGCGGCAGCGCGATCAGACGCTCGAGCTGGATCTCGGCGCGGCAGTCGACGCAGAGTCCGTACGCACCCGCGGCCAGCCGTGCCAGCGCGTCGTCGACAGCGACGAGGCGGACGCGTTCCGCGCTTGTCTGCGCCACGAGCCGCTCGCGTTGCTCGAGATCCGAAGCGACGTCCGCCGGATGCTGTGACGCCGTAAGGTCTTCGCCGCGCGCCTCCGGCGCGAGCGCGACCTCGGCGGCGACGCGCGAGATCTCAGCGACGAGCGCGCGCCGCCGGGCGTCGAGCTGGTCGCGAAGCGACACGTCACGCGCGAGCGCCGCCTCGGCTCGTGGCAGCGTGACCGTCATGCCTGGGCCAGCGCGTACGCGACGAAGAAGCTCACGTGCGCAGTGTCTGCACCACGGCGGATGGCTCCAAGTGCCGTTCGGTCCACGCGGTCAGGTCATTCGGCCCACGCGCTACGCATCGACGGCGGCTAGGTTGCCGCTAGCTCGGAGACCTGACCGAGGATCGGTCTGAGATCACATCAAAGACCGACCAGATGCTGTACGCGGCGAACGGGGCAACTCGAGCGCCGATGTCACGGCACGGACCGCCGCGCGACAGCGCCTGCGGACGAAGAGGAGGTCTCCGAGTGATCTCTCTCTCGGCCGCGTCACGCCGTGCCGGCGATCAGCTCCCGGAGCACCATCGGCAGGACGCCGCCGTGGATGAAGTACGCCAGGTCGGTCGCGTTGTCGATCCGCGCGACGGTCTCGAACGTCGTCCGCGTGCCGCCCGCGCGTAGCGCCTCCACGGTCAGCCGCTTGCGCGGCGTGAGGTCATCCGCGATGCCGCGCACCGAGAACGCCTCCTCACCGGTCAGACCCAGAGACGCCGCGCTCGTGCCGGGCAAGAGCTCGAGCGGCAGGATGCCCATACCGACAAGGTTGCTGCGGTGGATGCGCTCGAAGCTCTCCGCGATGACAGCGCGGATGCCGAGGAGCGCCGGACCCTTCGCTGCCCAGTCGCGTGAGCTGCCCGAGCCGTACTCCTTGCCCGCGATCGCGATGAGCGCCACGCCCTCATCCCGATAGCGCATGGCCGCGTCGTAGATGGACAGCACCTCGCCGTCGGGGAGGTGACGCGTCCATGGTCCTTCCTTGCCCGGGACGAGCTGGTTGCGGAGACGGATGTTCGCGAACGTCCCGCGGGTCATCACTTCGTCGTTGCCCCTGCGCGTCCCGTAGCTGTTCAGGTCGAGCGGCAGCACGCCGCGGTCGCTGAGGTAGCGACCGGCCGGGCTCGCCGTCGCGATGGCGCCCGCGGGCGAGATGTGGTCGGTCGTGACGGAATCGCCGACCACGAGGAGCGCACGCGCGCCGAGCAGGTCGGTGGGCTTTCCGGGCGTGGCCGCGAGATCGCCGAAGAATGGTGGCTCTTTCACATATGTCGAGCCCGGATCCCATTGGAAGACCGGCCCGGTCGGCGCGGCCATGGTCTGCCAGCGCGCGTCACCATCGAAGATCGTCGAGTACTCCCGCTGGAATAGCTCCGTGCCGACCGCCACGGCGATCGTGCGCTCCACCTCCTCGGGGGTCGGCCAGATGTCGCGCAGGTACACCGGTCGACCGTCGTTCCCGCGCCCGAGCGGCTCCTTCGAGAGATCTCTCCGGACCGTGCCGGCGAGCGCGAACGCCACCACGAGCGGGGGAGACGCGAGGTAGCTCGAGCGCACGAGCGGATGGATCCGGCCCTCGAAATTGCGGTTGCCGGAGAGGACCGCGACGACGTTGAGGTCGCGCTCGTTGACCGCCGCCTCGATCGCCAGGTCGGCGAGCGGACCGCTGTTCCCGATGCACGTCGTGCAGCCGTAGCCGACGAGGTAGAAGCCGAGCTGTTCGAGGGGGGCGAGCAGCCCCGCCTTGCGGAGGTACCCGGTGACCACGCGCGAGCCCGGTGCGAGGCTCGTCTTCACCGTCGACCGTACGGTGAGACCGCGCTCCACCGCCTTCTTCGCGAGGAGTCCCGCCGCGACCATGACCGAAGGGTTCGAGGTGTTCGTGCAGCTGGTGATCGCGGCGAGGACCACGGACCCGTCCTCCACGGTCGCCGTCGCCGGTCCACCTGAGGCAACGAGATGTGGCTCGTCTGCGGCGCCGCCCTCCGCGTCGAAGCGCTCGACCTGCACCTGGCTCGGCGGCCGGTGCCCGCCGGCGACGAACGAGCTCCAGACGTCGGAGAGGCCGACGCGATCCTGTGGCCGCTTCGGCCCGGCGAGGCTCGGCCCGATCCCGGAGAGATCGACGTCGAGAAGATCGTCGAAGACCGGGATCTCGGACGCAGCGGTGCGGAAGAGCCCCTGCGCTTTCGTGTAGCGCTCGACGAGAGAGACGAGCTCGCCGTCGCGTCCGGTGAGGCGGAGGTACTCGAGGGAGCGATCGTCGACGGGGAAGAGCGCCGCCGTCGCGCCGTACTCGGGGCACATGTTCGAAAGCGTCGCGCGGTCCGCGACAGATAGTCCCGACAGCCCTTCGCCGCAGAACTCGACGAACGCGTTCACGACGCCACGCCTGCGCAGGAGCTCGGTGAGGGTGAGGACGAGGTCCGTCGCGGTCGAGCCGGGCGGGAGCTCGCCGCCGAAGCGCACGCCGATCACCACCGGCCAGGGGAGCGGCATCGGCTGGCCCAGCATCGCGGCCTCCGCCTCGATCCCACCGACGCCCCACCCGAGCACGCCGAGCCCGTTCACCATGGTCGTGTGTGAGTCGGTCCCGAGCACGGTGTCGGGGATGACGATCCCGTCGCGGACCTGGACGACGCGCGAGAGATACTCGAGGTTCACCTGATGGCAGATGCCCATGCCGGGTGGCACGACGCGGAGGCCGTCAAATGCCTGCTGTGCCCAACGCAGGAACGCGTAACGCTCCGCGTTGCGCTCGTACTCCCGATCGATGTTCCGCGCGTAGGCCTCCGCCAGACCGAAACTGTCGACCTGCACCGAATGGTCGATCACGAGGTCGATGGGCACGAGTGGATCGATCCGTCGCGGATCCTTGCCCGCGCGCCGCACCGCGTCGCGCATTGCCGCAAGGTCGACCACGGCCGGTACACCCGTGAAGTCCTGCATGAGCACACGCGCCGGCATGAAGGGGATCTCGACATGACCGGCGGGCCGCTCCGGCCAGCGCGCCAGGGCGGCGACGGCGTCCGCCGGCGCCTTTCGCTGCGCCGCGAGGCGCGCGAGCCCCTCGAGGAGGATCTTCACCGTCACGGGCAGCCGCTCCGTCCGGGGGCCGAGCGTGGAGAGAGCCCAGTAGGACAGGCTCGTACCCCCGAGCGAACGCAGACCAGCTCGGCCAGAGCTCTCGGACAAGCTCCCCGTCATCGGATCCTCCACACTCTTGCCGGTCCCACCGTAGCGAATTCCGGCGCGCCGAGGCAGAGCTGTGCTGCCCCTAGGTCAGGCGTGGCTTCCGCGGACGCTCGCCATACCCTTGATGAGCGCGCGGCGCCCCGGGGTCCGCGGCTGGTCATGGCTGGGCCTTGTCGGTCGCGGCCCGAAGCGCAGCGCGATCTCGAGGAGTTTCCGCTCGATCGCCTCGAACTGACGCTTCGTGATCCGGAACAGCCGGTCGGGATGCGGGCCGCGACGCGCTGACCACCCCCGACGCTCCGTCAGCTCCGGAAGGAGCGTGAAGAGGGCGACCTCATGCTGCGGCACCGCAGCGACGCGACGGCGGATCCGCGTCGTCGGCCCCTCAGAGCGCTTTACATCCGCGGTGGCCTTGAAGGTCGGCGCCGCCTTCGCGGCGTCCGACGTCCATAGGGCGATCGCGACGTGATCGCCGGAGCTGAGGGGACCACCGCTCATCTCGTCGAGTGTGAGCGTGGGCGTTCGCCGGGAAAGGTCGTGCTCGTGGTCGATCAGCACAAGCCAGCAGCGTTCGCTTCCCATGGTCGATTCCTCCTCCTCCACCGGGTCGTGCGGTCACGGCAGCGTGCGCCCGTCCCGGTCACCGTCAAAGGGCCGAGGGCAGGGAAGACCGTCCTATCAGTGCAGACCCTTGAGCCCACGGACCATGGCGAAGAACCAGAGGGCCACGAAGCCCGAAGCGAGAACGAGAATGAGCGCTCCTTCAAGCATCTCGATCGCCTCCTTAGACCGAGAAGTCTCCCGCGGCGCAACTCCGCTGAAGAGAGTCGCAGGGCCCAACGACGGTGGGATGTTCGGCCCATCTCGTCACCGGTCGAGCGTCCGAGCGACGCGAGTCGTCCCTCGCGGTGTGGGGTCAGGCCCCACAGGCCGGGCGCGGGCCCGGGACCGATCACGCCGGGGGGTACGGCGTCCGCGTCGGAGGACCGACCGGTTCCCACTTCCGGTCGATCACGTCCCGGATCTGACGGAGTGAGAGCCCCTGTTTTTCGAGTGCGGCCACGTCACGCGCGACCCCGACGCAGGCACCTCAGCCGAATCCGTGTGGATCGAGGATCACGCGTCCCTCGGCGAGCGGCGTCCGGACGAAGCAGTCGAGATTGTTCTCGTGGCCCTGGTTCACGCAGCCGCAGAAGCATGGGAACCAGCGGAGGACATCGGGGCGCGCGATCGCGTAGCGATACGCCTCACGTGTCGGCTCCGGCGCTGAAAGGTATTCCGCCGGCCAGATCCCACGAGGGGGGTCGGCGAGGAGGGGATCCGGCGCGCTCGGCCCGGCCGTCGCCACTCGTGACGACGGAAGCGCCTGGCTCGCGCACGCTCCGGCTGCGACCGCCGTCAGCGCGCCGAGGAGTGCGCGCCGCCTCACAGGAGCTTGGTGTCGATCCCGTCCTTCGTTGCCTCGATGATGAGCGACGCAGCGAACGCGCCCGCCACCATTGCGACAGCGACCGACACCGCGACGAGAATGGCGACGAGGGACGGATCGACGTTCATCGGCTATGCCGCGAAGAGTTCCTGCCGTGCGCGAGCGACGGCGTCGCGGAACGACGGACCGATCAGGCAGGCCACCTTGCGCGCGTGCCTGGAGCTCGCGAGCGGCGTGACGTTCTCGACCAGCTCGACCGTCAGGAAGTGACCGAGACCGCGGAGCTCGTGATGGAACACGCGGTGGCGGCGTCCACCAAGCGCGATGGACGGAGGGAAGCGATCGTCCGGAGTGAAGATGAGGCCCTCGAGACCCCAGGGCAGCACGACGATGAACGTCGGTGCGTCGCCGCCGCTGCCCGTGTCCACGACCTCGACCTCGAGACGGCTGTTCCAGGGCCCGTGAATGGGAAAGACGGCCGGGCCGAGCAGCGCGAAGGTCGCCTGCGCACGGTGCGCGAGTGCAGTATCCATCGCGTCCACGGTCGCAGCCTCGGGGGCCTCCAGATAGGGAGGAACGTCACCAGCGCGTGGGCCGCACGGCCCTCGCGCCGGGGAGCCGCAGGCGCAGGATGGCGGCGATGGACAGCGCGGCGGGCCTCCCTCTCCGACCGGTCCCGCTTGCACAGCGTGATGGGAGCGACGGGCTCGTGCCCGGTTCGACCCGCATCGATGGCCGCAGTCGCAGGAGCCGCTGCGCTGTCTACCGATCCTCCCCATGACCGTGATTACCGTGGTCCGAGTGCTCCTCGCCGACGACCATCCGATCCTCGTGGAGAGCCTCAGGCGCCTCATCGATGCGAACAGTGACCTGAGGGTCGTCGCGACGGCGAACGATGCGGACGCCGCGGTGGGCGAAGCTCTCGAGCACAAACCCGATGTGATCGTTCTGGACATTTCGGTGCCCGGCGGCGGCCTGCAGGCGCTTCGCCGCCTCCGCGCAGCGGCACCGGACGCGAAGATCATCATGCTCGAGATGCATGCCGAGGACAGCTACGTCCAGGAGGCGATACGCCTCGGCGCGTGGGCCTACGTCCCCAAGCGCGGCACGGAGCGCGACCTCCTCCACGCCATCCGGTCGGCGGCGCGCGGCGAGGCCTATCTCGCACCGGGCGCCGCACGCCTGCTTCTCGCGGAGGCGCGGACGGTCCCGACGGTCGAGCTCTCTGCGCGCGAGCGCGAGGTCCTCTCACTCACCGCGCGCGGACTGACGAACCGCGAGATCGGCGAGCGCCTGAAGATCAGCGTCAAGACCGTGGATACCTATCGGGCGCGCGCCATGTCAAAGCTCGATCTGCACCGCAGGTCCGAGGTCGTCTCTTTTGCCCTCGGCCACGGGCTCATGGACGTGGGATGAGCCAGAAGCGTCCTCGCCTGCTCGTCG
>JBKJTV010000114.1:0-4549 GCA_046589985.1 Candidatus Limnocylindria bacterium
ACCGCCGCGTGATGTTCGGCAGGAACACGCTCGTCGCCCCACTGGAGGCGCCGACGTTCTGGACGATGAACGGCGTCACCCACCCCGACGGCCCGCCGAGCGTCTTCGTGATGTTCGGCAGGTACACCGTCGTGGTCGGCGTCCCGGGCGTGTCGCAGCCGACGGCGCCGGCATCCCGCACGCCGGGGCCGAGCGCGAGCGTGGCGATCACGAGGATCGCCACCAGGGCGAGCCGGCCCATGGCCCTCCCCTGAACGGGAGGCTGGCCCGCGCTCACCAGTTCGCCGGCAGACCCGGCACGTTCGCGGGCAACGGCGTCGTGGGCGGCCGGATGACGTAGATGACACCACCCGATCCCCCGAGCCACACGCGCTCGAAGTCACCGCGCGCGTAGACCTTCCGCGCCGCATTGTTCGAAAGCACCGCCGGGTCGTTCGTGACCACGTCGCCGCTCGCGGTGAAGCCGCGGATGATGAGCAGATGCCCGTTCGTCTTCCCGAAGAGGAAGCCCGGCAGCTCGCCGTTGATCGATGCGATGAGCGGGATGCCTGCGGCGATGAAGAGGCGCGCCTCGTCGAGTGACCGCAGCCGGGTGACGAAGGCATCGAGCCCGTAGGTCGCCGCGTGCGCGGTGTTGAAGGCCCAGTTCCCCGCCCCGCGGTAGCTCCAGTCGTAGGTGTATCGCGCGGCGTGATCGACGGCACCGTCCGCGTGTGCGCTCCCGGGGAACGCCGCGAGGTCGGATGGGCTCGGCCCGGTACCGAAGAACCGCAGCACCATCGCCGTCGACGCGGGGCTGCACCAGGCCTCGCCGCCACCGTCGTACTCGGGGTAGTGCCCGATGTGCGTCTCCTGGGAGAGCGACGGAACGGCGAGGTCCACGGCCGATCCCGACCAGGGGGTCGGGATCGTGTGCGTCGCCTTCAATGAGGCCATCGCGGACGCCGCACGCAGGGTCGGCGTGCCAGCGCTGCCGGCGCGGCGGTGCAGCGTCACACGCAGGCGGTACCCGTCGAGCGTCGCGCCGCGGCGCACCAAGGTGTCAACCTCGACCGTGCCGTCCGCGTCCTGCTGCTGGCGCTGGGTCGTGCGATACACGTCGCCGTCGCCGGACGCCCACAGCCCGAGCACGTACCACTTGGTCTCGCGGCCCGCGCCGCGCGCCTGTGTCTCGACCTTCACCCAGGTGCCCGACGGAGTCGCCGCGGCCCACGACGCGATGAGCTCGTCGAATGGGAACGGCACGGCCGTCCAAGCGGACGTCCACGAGCCACTCTCGAACGCGAGCGAGCCGGCCCCGCGCGCATCCGCGTACGTGCCGGTCGCGAGGCCGGAGTCCGCGAGCACGAGCCCGCCGTTGCTGGCCGCCACGCCGGCGCGCTCGCCCTGGGCGAGATCTGCGCGGACGTAGCTCACCGCGGGCGCTACGCGGTCAGCTGACGGCGCCGCTGTCACAGGCCTCGTGGCCGACGGCGTCCCAGTCGCGGCCAGAGCGGTCCTGCCGGCGGGGTGCGGGGACTCCGCCGGCGAAGGGGCGGCACTGGCGTCACTGCGGGGCGAGAGTCCGCCCGAGTCCGGCGGAGCCCCGCACCCCGCGAGGACGACCAGGCCCGCGACGACGAGCAGCGCGCGCATCAGCCGACGGCGCGCGCATGAAGCTCCGCGGCGAGGTCGGACGGGACCTGCGCCTCGATGTCGATACCCGCCTCGCGGTACTCCGCACGCCGCAGCGAGCCACGCTCACGGATGCGTTGCACGTATGCACCGGCGGCATGCGGGATCGTGATGGCGACCGACTTCCACCCGGCCGCCGCCTCCTCGCCGATGCGCGCCCGGAGCGCCGCCAGCCCTTCGCCGGTGCGGGCGGAGGTGAGGACCGCCTTCGGGAGCTCCTCAGAGAGTGCCACGCGCCGCGCGTCGCCCTCGGATCCGCGGAGGCGGTCGGCCTGATTCAGCACGAGCAGCTTCGGCCGATCCGCCAGGCCGAGCGAGGCGAGCGTCTCGTCCACGACCGCGATGCGCTCGTGCAGGTTCGCATGCGCTGCGTCGACGACGTGAAGGAGCAGGTCGGCGTCCTCCAGCTCTTCGAGCGTCGCGCGGAAGGCGGCCACGAGCGTCGGCGGCAGCTTGTTCACGAACCCCACGGTGTCAGAGAGGAGCACGACAGTCCCGTTCGGTAACGTCGCGCGCCGCGTCGTCGGATCGAGCGTCGCGAACGGCTGATCCGCGACGAGCACGTCCGCTCCGGACAACGCGTTCATGAGGGTCGACTTTCCGGCGTTCGTGTAGCCGACGAACGCGGCGAGGAAGAGCCCGTCTCTCTCGCGCGCGCTGCGTGCCGACGCGCGGTGCTTTTGGACCTCAGCGAGGCGGCCCTTCAGGTCGAGCAGTCGCCGCTCGATGACCCGCCGATCCGTCTCCAGGAGTGACTCACCGGGACCGCGCGTCCCGACGCCACCGCCCTGGCGCGAGAGGCCCTGCCACAGCCCCTTCAGCCTCGGGAGCATGTACTGCATCTGCGCGAGCTCGACCTGCACTCGTCCTTCCTTCGTGCGGGCGTGCTTCGCGAAGATGTCGAGGATCACTCCCGAGCGATCGACGACGCGCACCTTGCAGAGCTTTTCGAGGTTCCGCTGCTGGCGCGGCGAGAGCTCCTCGTCGCAGACGAGCAGATCGACCTTCGACCGCCGGACCTCCTCCGCGACCTCGTCGACCTTGCCCTTCCCCATCCAGAGGTTCGGGTCAGGTGCGCGGCGGCGCTGCATGGTGCGCCCGACCACGCTTCCGCCGGCGGCCGTGACGAGCGTGGCGAGCTCCTCGAGCGAATCGTCCACGTCGAACCGTGAGCGCGGGACCTCGAGGCCGACGAGGTACGCGCGCTCCGCAGGTGCCGCTGTCTCGATCATTCGGCGACCAGCCGCAGGATGTCGGGCAGCGGGTCACCTTGGGTCGGGTCGTACCAGCGGATCTCGGGATCACGACGGAACCAGGTCATCTGCCGCCGAGCGTACGCCCGCGTATCACGGACCGTGCGCGCGATCGCATCCTCGAGCGGGAGCGTCCCTGCAAGGTGCGCGGCCCAATGGACGTAGCCGTGGCCGGTCATGCTCGGCAGCTTCGGGTCGAGACCACCCGCGACGAGGCCGCGCGCCTCGTCGAGAACGCCGGCATCGACCATCCGGCGCGTGCGTTGCTCGATCGCGGCGTCGAGGTGCGCCAGCGGTGGTGCGAGGCCGACGCGCACGGCCTCGAGGGCTGCCCCTTTCCGCTGCGCCTCACGCACCGGGCCGCCGAGTGTCGCGATCTCGAGGTACCGGACTGCGCGGCGCCGATTCCCTCTCGCGACCTCCGCTGCATCGGGATCGAGCGCGGCGAGTCGCGCGAACAGCTCGTCGGGCGCAAGCGTCTCGAGCCGCGCGCGCAGCGCGGGGTCACGCGGCACCGACTCGAGCTCGAGGCCGTCGAGCAGCGCGCGTAGGTACAGGCCGGTGCCGCCCACGATGACGGCCCGATGACCGCGTGCTTGGATGGCAGCGAGCGCTGCGAGCGCATCGCGCCGGTAGCGAGCCGCGTCGTACGGCTCGTCCGGGTCGACGAGATCGATGCAGTGATGTGAGATACGCGCGCGCTCGGCCTTCGTCGGCTTCGCGGTCCCGATGTCCATGCCTCGGTACACCAGGCGCGAATCGGCAGAGACGATCTCCGCCCCCAGCGCTTCGGCGATCCGCAGCGCGAGAGCGGACTTGCCCGACGCGGTCGGTCCGACGACCGCGATCAGCCCCGGCGCGATACGAGCTCCCCCAGGGCGGCGTGGGCGCGTTCGACGAGATCGGCCGGCGGATCCTCCTCGCCGTACCGGACGCGCTCGAAGGCCTCGACGATCGCGACCGCCGGTATCCAACGCGCGTCGGTGAGGCGCAGCCGGGTCTGGTGCTCGCCCGGCGTCTCGGCGGTCGCGCGCCAGCCCGCCCCTGCGTTCTCCGCGAGCTCGAGGAAGCGCCAGTAGAGCAGCCGCACTGCGGCTGCCGCGCTCCCGTCGTCCCGCGGGCGCGACCGGCGGCGCGCGCGGCCCGGCAGCAGACCGCGCAAGGTGTTCCCAAGGCTCATCCCCGATGCGCTCGCACGCTCGAGCGTCGCGCCCTCCGGCAGCGCGCTGCGCCGCTCGCGGGTGAGGCGGTCGATAAGGATGATCCCGATGGCGACCGCGAGCAGCGCGACGATGAGCTCGACCGCACCGAAGACGAATGGCCGCGTCTGCTCGAGCGCGTCGAGCATGAGCTGCTCCTGCTCCAACGCGGCGGCGTTCGGAACTACCGCACGGCCGCCGAGGATCAAGCTCGCGAGCGGCTGGAAGAGCGGAACGAGGAACGCCGCGAGGTAACCGAACGGGAGCGCGAGCACGTAGAGGATCTGCGAGGCGATCGGACCGAGAACGTCGCCCCCGCTCGCGACGAGCGCGCGGAGCGACGGCGCGAAGAGCGCCGCGAGGATCGCGAGCGCGCCGAGCACGAGCGCGGCTCCCGCGGCGGTGCGGCCGCTCGCAGTCCCG
>JBKJTV010000014.1:0-3694 GCA_046589985.1 Candidatus Limnocylindria bacterium
CGACCTTCTCGATGTAGTTCCAGATCGCGAAGCCTTCCATGCGGCCGACCGTGTAGGTCGTGACGACGTCCTTCGCGGTGACCGCCTTGCCGTCTGACCACTTGATGTTCGGGCGGAGCTTTACGGTGAAGACGTTGCCGGAGAGCGAGTGGGACTCCGCGAGGAAGTACTCCCACTTGGCGTCGGCCCACCTGTACATCGCGAGGTTCGGCATGAAGGTGTCCTGGTAAACGCTTCCAGCGAGGATCGCGGCTCCGAAGTAGTTGAAGTGTCCCTTCGGCGGGAGGTCGTACGGCCACGCGCCGTTGAACTGGCCGCCCTTCACGGACGCGGCACCGGTGCCCGGCGCTTGCGTCGCGCCGGGGGTCGATGTCGGCGCGCAGGCCGCGGCGACGATACCGAGCGAAGTGAGCGTCGCGTCCCGCAGGAAGCGACGGCGTGAGACGGAATACCTGGTCGGCCTAGGTTCGGTCATGGGTCCCTCCCGCATCCTCGTTGCCCGCATTGAAACTGGTCCGTACCGGTTTGTCACGCGGGGCGGTGCCTCGCGGAGGAAGCGGCGGCGACGAGAGCCGGGCCGTCACGAGGACGACGCCCACGAAGAGCAGCCCGACCGCGGCCGCCATGACGGTGACCACGAATTCTGGTGAATTCGGCCGTTGGAACGGCAGGATCGCGACGGCCGTGCCGAGGATCAGGAACGCGATCCGGAAGGCGGCCCGGCCGGTGCGCGGGTCCAGCTAGCGGACTCCTAGGAGCTCGGCCGCCGGTGCCCGCTCCCGCTGCGCGACGTGGCAGGCGACCTCACGGCGCTCAGCCTCGCGGCCGGGGATCGCCTCGAGGACCGGCACGAACACATCGCAGAGGCCCGGCTCCGCGAGCGGGCACCGCGGATGGAAGACGCAGCCCGGCGGCAGCGCGAGCAGGCTCGGGGCGTCGGCGCTCCGGAGCTCGACGCGCCGCTTGCTGCGCGTGATGTTCGGGTCCGCCTCGGGGATCGCCGAGATGAGTGCGACAGAGTAGGGGTGCGCCGGATCCTCGACGAGCGTATCGGTGCCGGCGAGCTCGACGACCTTGCCGAGATACATCACTCCGATGCGGCCTCCGCGCGCGAAGAAGCGCGCCACCGCGAGGTCGTGCGTGATGAGGA
Organism: Candidatus Limnocylindria bacterium; assembly: GCA_046589985.1. Lineage (GTDB taxonomy): Bacteria > Chloroflexota > Limnocylindria > P2-11E > P2-11E > JACDAF01. Next base: position 1,151 of record JBKJTV010000014.1, read on the forward strand.
CGACCGTCACGTTGAACTCGCGGGCGAGGCCGAGGAGCAGGTTCAGCAGGCTGATGCGGATGGACACATCCACCATGGAGACGGCCTCGTCCGCGACGATGACGCGCGGGTCGACGGTGAGGGCGCGCGCGATCGCGACACGCTGCCGCTGGCCGCCCGAGAGCTGGTGCGGGTACTTCACGAGGAAGTCGAGCGCCGGTGTGAGCCCGACGCGTTCGAGCAGCTCGATGACCCGCGCCTTCGCATCGCGGCCGCGCTTCGCCTTGTGGTGCCTGAAGAGCGGCGCCGACAGGGTCTGATACACGGTGCGGATCGGGTTCAGCGACGCGTAGGGGTCCTGGTGGACGAGCTGCACGGAGCGGCGGAACGCCGCGAGCTTTGGACCTTTCGTCTGCCAGACGTTCGCGCCCTCGAACATGAGCCGGCCGCTCGTGGGTCGTAGCAGTCCCGCGAGCATGCGCCCCGTGGTCGTCTTGCCGCAGCCGCTCTCGCCCACGATGCACATCGCCTCTCCCACGCCGAGCGCGAGCGAGACGTCATCGACCGCGGTGATGATGCCTGCCGGCGTCTTGAACGTGCGCGTGACGCCCTCGAGCTCGATGAGCGGTGTACCGCGGACCGTCGTGTCGCCCGAGATGGTCACCCGAGCTTCTCCCGTCTATCCCCGGTCCCGGCGCTGACTTCGTCTGCGCCGGCTCCCGTGGGCCCTGCGGCTCGGTCGGGCAAAGCCCTTCCTCGCCTGGTCATGCGAGCTTCTCCGCTACCGGCACCGCCGCATCCGAGGCGAGCGTCTCGGCCACCACCTGCCAACGGATGCACCTTGCGTCATGCGCAGGCGTGTCGACGGCCAGGAGCGGCGGCTCCGCTTCGTGGCAGGCATCGATCACGAATGGGCACCGCTTCGCGTAGGTACATCCCGGCGGCAGGCTGATGAGGTCCGGTGGGGATCCGGGTATGGAGACGACCTTGCCGAGCGCTCCGGAGACGCGAGGCACCGCCCGCATCAGGCCGACGGAGTACGGGTGCCGCGGCCGGTAGAACATGTCGTCCACTGTCGCCCGTTCCACAACCGTACCCGCGTACATCGTGATCATCCGATCGGCGAGCTCGGCCGCGATCGAGAGGTCGTGCGAGATGAAGATCATCGAGAAACCGAGCCGGTCCCGGAGCTCCTTCAGCAGGTCGATGATCGCGCGCTGCGTGAGGATGTCGAGTGCGGTCGTCGGCTCGTCGAGGATCACGACGTCCGGCGCGAGCAGCAGGCTCATCGCGATGAGCACCCGCTGTCGCATCCCACCCGACAGCTCGTGCGGGTACGCGCGCAGCACACGCTCGGGATCCAGTCGAACGAGCTCGAGCAGCTCCGAGGCGCGGTCGCGCACCTTGCGCGCGTCACGCATCCCGTGGGCCCTCCCGGTGTCGAGGAACTGGTCCCAGATCGAGATGACCGGGTTGAACGAGTTGAGCGCCGCCTGGAAGACCATCGCGCAGTCGCTCCACCGGTAGCGCCGCAGCTCGTCGTCGTCGAGCTGCAGCACGTCAAGCTCTTTGCTTTCATTACGGAAGTGGATCGAACCGCCTGTCACACGTGCGCTCCGTGGAGAGAGCCGGATGAGCGCGACCGCAAGCGTCGTCTTGCCCGAGCCACTTTCACCGATGATCGCCAGCGTTTCGCCCTTTTCGAGGTCGAAGGTCACGTCGCGCACCGCGTGGACCGGCCCGCGGCGGCTGAAGTACTGGATGGAGAGGTCGTGGACGGCGAGGACGGGCACGCTCAGGCCGACCGCAGGCGCGGATTGAACATTTCCTCGAGCGCGCCGGCGAGTAGCACGAGCGAGAGCTGGAACAGCGCGATCGCGAGGATCGGGCTGAGGATGTACCAGAGGCTGTCCTTGAAGTAGAGCGCGCCCTGGACCTGCGCGTTGTACAGCATCACGCCCCAGTTCTGGCCGGCCACCGGCACGAGGCCAAGGAGCACGATGGCCGCCTGGGCGTAGATCGCGTTCGTCATCGCGATGATGAAATGGATGACGATGTAGCTGCGCATGTTCGGCAGCATCTCTTTGAAGATGATGTGGAACAACCCAAGGTCGAGCGATCGGGCCGCCTCCACGAAGTCGCGCTCCTTCAGCGAGAGGACCTGCGCCCGGATCGCGCGCAGCAGGCTGGCCCACTGGAGGAGCGCAAGGATGATCGCGAGCATCCAGAAGCTCGAGGGCCGCGCGATCGCTGCGATGACGATGAGGACGATGAGCGTCGGTATCGTGAGGACGACGTCGGTGATCGCGAGGATGACCTGGTCCACGCGGCCGCCGATCGTGGCGGCCAGGGACCCGAAGGTCACGGCGATGAGCGTCGAGAAGAGCGCCGCGATGAGCGCCACGAGGAGGATGTCCCGCCCGCCGTGGATCATCTGGTTGAACACGTCGCGGCCCTGGTTGTCGGTTCCGAGCGGGTGGCCCGGGAACGACGGTGGCTGGTAGATCGCGCTCACATCCGGCGTGTCCAGCACCGGCACGAAGAGCGGTACGACGAGCGCCATGA
>JBKJTV010000229.1:0-3093 GCA_046589985.1 Candidatus Limnocylindria bacterium
CGCACACCCGCTTCATCGTCTCGACCGATCCGGGCGAGCACGTGGCGAAGGTCCGCGAGTACACGACACTCGGCTTCACCCATCTCGTCTTCCACTTCCCTGGTCCCGACCAGGAACGCGCCATGCGGCTCTACGCAAAGGAGGTCCTGCCACGGCTCCGCGCGATCTCCTGAGCACCGCGCGCGTCGCGCACCTCGCGACGAGCGATCAGTACGCGCGGCCGCACGCCGTGCCGGTCGTGTTCGTGTGGGTCGAGCCGCACCTCTACACGCCGCTCGACCGCAAGCGGAAGCGCAGTGGCGATCCGCGAGCGCTGCGGCGGGCGAAGGACATCGAGGCCAATGGACGCGTCAGCGTCGTGGTCGACCGCTGGGACGAGGACTGGTCGCGGCTCGAGTGGGTCCGCGTGGACGGCACGGCGGAGATCCTCGACGACGGCGCGGAGCGCGACCTCGCGGCCGCGGCCCTGCTTGCGAAATACCCCCAGTACCACGAGCTCCCCCTCGAGGCATGCCCGGTGGTGAAGGTCACCGCGGAGCGCGTGACGGAGTGGCCGGACTGACGCGCCGCATCCTCGCCTGCGGCGGGCGCCAGCTGTATTACCCGGCGCTGACGGAGTACCTCTTCTCGCTCGCGCGTCGCTCGCGCCCGCGAATCCTGTTCATCGGTGCGGCGTCGGGTGACAGCGAGGCCTACCGTCTGACCTTCTACGAGCAGCTCGCCGGTATGGACTGCGAGCCGTCTCACCTGCTCCTGTTCGACCGTGAGGTCCGGGATCTCGGAGCGCTGGTCGGGGAGCAGGACATCGTGATGGTCGGCGGCGGGAACACCGCCAACCTGCTCGCGATCTGGCGGGCCCACGGCATCGACGCGGCGCTGCGTGACGCGTATGCGGACGGCACCGTGCTCACGGGCTGGTCGGCGGGATGCCTCTGCTGGTTCGAGCGCTCGATCAGCGACTCGTTCGGGCCGCACCTCGAGCCGCTCCCCGATGGGCTCGGCATCCTCGCCGGGAGCGCCTGCCCGCATTACGACGACCTCGAGGGCAGAAGGCGCGCTGTGTATGCGGCCGCGGTGCGCGACGGATTCGTTCCGGGGATCGCACTCGAGGACGCGGTCGCCGCCCGCTACGACGACGAGCAGCTCGTCGAGGTCGTGAGCGCCCGGCCGGACGGCCGCGCCTTTCGGGTGGACCGCGATGGCGAGCACCCGCTCGTGGTGCGCCCGCTCTGAGCCTCGCCGTTCCTCGTCAGGCGATCGCCTGCAGGAACCGCGGGCGGACCTCGCGCGCGATGCGCTCGATCGTCTCGCGATCGAAGGGTGCCAGCGTGTAGAAGATGAATCCCCGCACGCCGACCTTCCAGTACTCGAGCAGGTGCTCGACGAGCGTGTCAACGGAGATGTGCTGGAACTCCGGCGGGGCGGTCATCCCGTTCACCTTCGCGACCTCGCGCGCCCAGGCGTGCACCTCGGCCTCGCTCGAGCGGAGGCACACCCATGGACGCTCCGTCGCGATCGGCATGATCTCGGCGAGATCGCGCTTCACGTCCTCGCAGTGGCGCTGGAGGACCTCGATCTTATGAGCGAAGACATCCGGAGTCGCGTTGGTATGCCACATGTCGGCGAACTTCGCGACGGTCCGCAGGGTCTTGCGCTCGCCTGCGCCGCCGATGAGAAGTGGCAGCCGGGCCTGGATGGGCTTCGGCTCGCAGATCGCGTTGCGCATCTGGTAGTGCTTGCCCTGGAAGTCCGAGAACGGCCGGTCGAGGAGCTCGCGGATGAGCGTCGCGGCCTCATCCATCCGCGACAGCCTGCCTCCGGTCGTGAAGAAGGGCAGTCCATACATCTTGTGCTCGGCCTCGTGCCACGCGGCGCCGAGACCGAGGATGGCCCGGCCGTTCGTCACGTGATCGAGCGTGGCGACCATGTTGGCGAGGACCGCGGGGTGCCGGTAGGTGTTGCCGGTGACCAGCGTGCCCACCTTGACGCGCTTGGTGAGCGCGCCCCAGGCCGCAAGGACCTGCCACGCCTCGAAGATCGGGCCGTCGAGATCGCCCTGCAGCGGCACGAAGTGGTCCCAGGTCCAGACGGAGTCGAAGCCGAGCTCGTCCACGAGGCAGGCCGCGTCGCGCAGCGCATCCCACGAGGTGTGCTGCGCAGGGAGGTTCACACCGAAGTGCGGAGTCATCATCCGACGAAGATAGCGCCTGGCCTACTCCGCAGAGCCGCGGGTCGTTCGCGAGTCCGCCGCTGGCGTTCGGTGGCGACGGATCGCGATGGTCAGCGCGCCGCTCGCCACGACCGTGATGACGATCGCGGCAGCGAGCCGGGCATGCGCGGCGATGAACGCAAGGAGCGAATGCCAAGGCCCCTCGGCGAAGACGCCGATGGCGTAATAGCTGGCTGCCCATAGCGCCGCCGCGAGCGCGGTCGCCGGCAGGAACGTGCGGTACGGAATGAGCGCGATCCCGGCCATGACCGTCGTCGGGGTGCGCAGTCCAGGGATGAGCCGGCCGAGGACGATCGCTGGCGCGCCGTAGCCCTCCGCCCAACGCTCGACGGTCGAGAGGTGCTTCTCGCTGAGGTGCAGGTAGTGGCCGTAGCGCCTGAGGAGCGGCAGGCCGCCCCGCCGTGCGATCACATAGAGGAACGACGACCCTGCCGTGGACGCCAGGACCGCCGCTCCGAGCACGAGGAGCGTTCCGTCGAGGGTGCGCGTGGGGCGTGCGCCGGCGGCGATGATGAGGACGTCGCCCGGGAACAGGAGCGGTACGCCGGCCTCCTCGATGAGCAGGAAGAGGAAGAGTCCGATCGCCTCATGTGTCGCGTACAGGGAGAGCACCCAACCCGCGAGACCGACGAGGACCGCCACTACCCGGAGAGTGTCCCCGTCGCGGCATAGCGATCGGCGATCCCGAGGACCTCGTCGATCGCCCCGATCCCGAGGCGCAGCTCGTCCTCGCCGATGATGAGCGGCGGCGCGACGACCATGAGATTCCAGCGGCACATGACGTAGACATCACGCTTCATGAGCGCGGCGCGCAGCGCAGCAGCGAGCGCCTGCGAGGGTCCGTTCCAGCGCTCGAGCGCCTC
>JBKJTV010000087.1:0-6802 GCA_046589985.1 Candidatus Limnocylindria bacterium
GTACCTGCCGGCGCGCGCCGGCTTCTCTCCTGCGACCTGCCGCCAGTGCCCGACCCCGTGGTGTCTGCCGAACTGCCCCACGACGGGCCTGCGCATCGACCCGGCCACCGGCAACCGCTACATCGCCGAGGAGGACTGCATCGCCTGCGGCAAGTGCGAGGTCGACTGCCCGGTCGAGTGGGAGGGCACGCTCGCGCTCAAGGCGCAGACGATCAGCAGCAAGCGCGTCGTGTACGACCCGGTCGCCGACGTCTACACGAAGTGCGATCTCTGCATCGGACGAGAGGGTGGACCGATCTGCGTCGAGCGCTGCCCGGTGAACGTCGCGATCAAGGCCGGCTATATCAAGTCGAACACCCTCTGCCTCGACCTGAAGCCGAGCACGGAAGAGCAGTGGAAGAGGCTTGTATAGATGAAGACGAAGATATCCGCGCTCACTGCCGACATCGTTCTCGTCGTGCTCATCTTGGGTGGTGCGCTCTGGCTCTTCGCGGGCGGCTTCCCGCCGGCCGCGTGGACCAGCGACCGGCCGTTGCTTCCGCTCGTCGTCGATAGCTCGCGCATCATCATCCTGCTCACGGCCCTGGGCGTCATCATCGGCATCCTCGCGGCGGCGATCCTGCGTCGCGGGCCGGACCGCATCGTGAACGGTGAGGTGGTCCGCTACCGCGGGTCTGAGCGCCTCGTGCACTGGGCGCTCGCGCTCGGGTTCATCCTCGACTTCGCCACCGCCGCCTGGCTCCTCCGCTGGCTGAACCTGGAGACGAACGTCGACAACCGCTCGATGGTCTACCTCCTCCACTTCATCGGCGCGGGCTTCATCGTCTTCGCCGCGACCGCGTTCGCGACGTCGAGCCGCGTCCGCGGGCAGGACGCGCTCTTCCCGCGCTGGCGCGACGTCGGCCCCGCGATCGCCCGCCTCTTCGGCTACCTCGGCGTGTACGGCGAGCCCGGCGTCCTGGGCCTACGTATCCGGCTGGTGTGGCTGCAGCGTGCCCTTGCCGCGATCGGCATCAAACCGCTGCAGCGCGAGGGTAAGTTCCTCGCTGTCGAGAAGGTGTTCTCCTTCGCTCCGCTCGCCCTCCTGACGCTCATCGTGGTCGTGACCGGGTTCATCAAGTCGGCGCGCTACTTCTTCGTCGTGCCGTCGGACGTTCTCTACTGGACCACGTGGCTCCACGACCTGTCCACATGGCTCACGCTCATCGTGGTCGGCCTACACCTCGCCGCGATCTTCCTGGTCCCGCGGAACTGGCCGGGGATCGCCGCGATGCTGCGCGGGCGCATGAGCCTGCACCACGTCGCGGAGGAATTCCCCGGGTGGGCGGACGAGCTGCGGCAGCGGGAACCTCGCCCGGCGCCGACAGAGGGTCTGCTACCGCACGGAAAGGTCAGCGACTAAGCGCCTAGTGGTCCAGACGCAGCAGATCGTCCGGACGGTCCACGTCTACGAGGCTCCCGAGCGATCCGGACACGTCGAGCACAGCGACGTCGTCGCGTCGGGCGAGCACGTCCCGCGCGCCGACGTCGCCGGTGAGCGCCTCGAGCGCGGGCCACAGCTCGCGCCGCAGCAGCGTGGGTGGAGAACGCTGGCCATTCCAGGACGACACGACGGCGACGGAATCGGTCGTGCGCTGCCGTTCGATGAGCGCGTCGAGGAGCGCTGGCGTGACGCGCGGCTGGTCGCCGAGGAGGACGATGACCGCGTCCGCTGTTGCCGCCGCGCGTAGTCCAGCACGCAGCGAACTCGCCTGGCCTGATGCCCAGTCCGCGTTCGCGACGGATCGCGCGCGGCCGAGCCGCACCGCCGCGAGGAGCTCATCGGCGGCGTGGCCGACCACGAGGATCACCTCCTCGAACGTCGCGGCGTTCGCCGCGTCGAGGACGTGCTGCACGAGCGGCTTGCCCTCGAGCGACGCGAGAAGCTTCGGACCGCCGTAGCGGCTCGATCCGCCCGCAGCGAGGATGACGACGGTGATGCGCTCGACCGGCCAGCGCGGCGGCGTGCTCGATCCGGTCATCGGCCGCATTGGGCGGCGGAGCCCGACGAGCGACTAGGGCCGAACGACCCATCTGGGCCCGCCGGCTTCGGCGGCAACGAGGGCCGGATCCGCCCGAGTTCCCCTGGGCGGCTCGGCCCGCTCGGTCGTCCACTCGGCGGGCAGGACTCCGAGGGCCGAAAAGTGGCCCGGAGCAAGTCGGCCGCAAGATGAGACTCCATCGACCCGTCCGCGTGGGACGCGATTCGGGTACGGTTTGTCTATGACACTCGCTCCGCACAGGGATGTCGCGACCCTCCTCGCCGAGGTAGAACCGGTCGTTGCCAAGCTCCTGGACCGCCACGTCGCCGTGTCCAAGGAATGGTTCCCACACGACTTCATCCCGTACAGCCTCGGCCGCGATTACGACAAGGAGCCGTGGACGCCGGACCAGCCGCGCCTCACCGGCGTCGCCCAAACGGCCTTCGAGGTGAACCTCCTCACGGAGGACAACCTTCCCTCCTATCACCGGCTCATCTACAAGGTGTTCGAGAAGGGCGACGGTGCCTGGAAGAACTGGGTGCATCGCTGGACGGCCGAAGAGGGCCGTCACGCGATCGTCATCCGCGACTATCTCATCGTCACGCGCAACATCGACCCGGTCGCGCTCGAGCGCGGCCGCATGCAGAACGTGCTCGCGGGCTATGACCGCCCTCTCGACGTGATGAACGGGCTCGCCTACACCGCGTTCCAGGAGCTCGCCACGCGTGTGTCTCATCTCAACACGGGGAAGTACTCGCAGGATCCGGTCGCTGACCGGATCATGACCCGCGTCGCGACGGACGAGAACCTTCACATGGTGTTCTACCGGGATTCGCTGGCGGCGATGTTCGAGGTCGACCCGACGAGCGTCATGAAGGCCATCACGGATCAAGTCCTCACCTTCGAGATGCCCGGCGCGGGGATCACCGGGTTCACGCGCAAGGCGGCGAAGATGGCGGACGCTGGCATCTACGACCTCCGCATCCACCACGACGACATCCTCTGGCCGCTCCTCCGGTACTGGAAGGTCTTCGAGCGGACCGGGTTCGACGCCGAGGCCGAGCAGGCCCGCGAGCGTCTCGCCCGCTTCCTCGAGAAGCTCAACTCCTCCGCGCGCCGGTACGAGGAAAAGCGTGCGGCCCGGCACGAGGCGAGCGCGGCCAGCGCCGACTAGCGAGCTCCGGCTGACGTCCGGAACGATCCGGTCGGGTGCGCGTCTCCTCTTTTTTGCAACGGCGCTCGTGCTCGTCCTGGCATCCTGCGTCTCGGGCCCACCAGCGCCGCGCGCGGTCATCGAAACGGCGTCCGGGAGCGCGACCTTCCGGCTCGAGATCGTCGATACGGACGCGCTGCGTCTGCAGGGACTCATGGGTCGCGGGCACCTCGCGGAAGACGCCGGGATGGCGTTCCTCTGGAGCGAAGAGACCGCTTCGGCCTTCCACATGAGGGACACGCTCATCCCGCTCACGGTCGCGTTCTTCGCCGCCGACGGCCGCATCCTCCGGATGCTCGACATGACGCCCTGCCCGGTAGACCCCTGCCCCGCCTATGACCCAGGCCTGCCGTACCGCGGGGCACTCGAGGTGAATGCCGGCGCCCTCGCGCGCAAGGGCGTGCGCGTCGGCGACCGGGTCCGCATCGAGCGCTAGGCTGACCCCACCACGCGGGGAGGTACCTAGTGAATTTCTCGAAGAGCCCGATCTTCGCTTCCTTGGCGGTCGGAGCGCTCGTCCTGGCCGCATGCGGCGGCGCGAACACAGGCGCGGGCGCGCCCGCGACCGCGAGCAGCCCGGCCAAACCGGCGTCGGACTACCCGACAAAGGCCGTCGACATCATGGCGCCGGCGAACCCGGGCGGCGGGTTCGACCTCACGGCGCGCACCTTCACGAAGGCGCTCACCGACGACAAGATCATCGGGCAGAACGTCACCGTGTCGAACAAGCCAGGGGCAGGCGGCACCGTCGGCATGGCGGACCTCATCAAGAACAGCGCGAACGATCCGCACAAGCTCATCGTCGTCGGCCGCGTCACCGTCGGCTCCCAGATCACCGGGAAGACCGACGCCAAGGTCAGCCAGCTCACCCCGATCGCGCGGCTCATGGCGGAGACCGAGGTCATCGTCGCGCCCGCGAACTCGCCGTTCAACTCGATAAAGGACGTCATGGACGCCCTGAAGAAGGACGCGAGGGCCGTGAAGATCGCCGGCGGCTCCGCCGGCGGTATCGACCACGAGCTCGCGGCGCTCCTCGTGAAGGAAGCGGGGAAGGACGTCTTGAAGGACCTCGCGTACGTCCCGTTCGCCGGCGGCGGAGAGGCCGCCGCGGCCATCATCGGCGGACAGGTGCAGCTTGGTATCTCGGGCTACAGCGAGTTCAAAGGTCAGATCGAGGCCAAGCAGATGAAGGCCATCGCGATCTCGGCCGAAACGAAGCTCAAGGACGTGAACATCCCGACCCTCAAGGAAGGCGGCGTGAACTTGACGATCACGAACTGGCGCCTGCTCGCGGCGCCGCCCGGCGCGTCCGCCGCGGACGTGGAGAAGCTGAAGGAGATCGCGAAGAAGGTCCACGACGGCAAGACCTGGCAAGACGCGATCAAGACCAATTCGTGGTTCGACAGCTTCACGACAGAGGGACTCATCACCTTCGTCGCGACCGAGCAGAGCAGCCTCACCGCCACCCTCACCGCGCTTGGGCTGGTGAAGTGATCGCGTGAGCTGGAGGCACTCCGACGCGATCGGCGGCCTCGCGGTCGTCGCGCTCGGTGTCATGGTCCTTGCGGGTGCGCTGACGACCCCGGACGTCCCGTTCGGGGTCGTCGGCCCCGCAGTCCTTCCCTCCATCTTCGGCGGCCTCATCCTGCTCTCGGGTCTCTGGCTGGTCGTCGGATCGCGTGGCGCGCCGGCGGCCACCGTCGAAGCGCTGGATGTGAGACCACTCGCACTGTCCGCCGTCGCGATCGCGGCGTACTTCGTCGCCTTCGTGCCGCTCGGCTTCGTCGTGTCGAGCGTCGCTTTCTTCGTCACGATGGCCCGCATCCTCGGCAGCCGCGCGATCGTCCGCGACGTCATCGCCGGAAGCGCCTTCGTCGTCGGGCTCTATGCCTTGTTCCAGATGGTGCTCACGGTCGACCTCCCGCAAGGCGTCCTCCCGCTTTAGATGGAGATCCTTGGTGCGCTGGCCGGCGGCTTCGCGACCGCGCTCACGCCGCAGAACCTGCTCTTCGCGTTCATCGGCGTCATCCTCGGGACCGCCATCGGCGTGCTGCCGGGGATCGGCCCGGCGCTCACGATATCGCTGCTGCTGCCGGTGACCTTCGGACTCGATGCGGTCCCCGCGTTCATCATGTTCGGTGGCATCTACTACGGCGCGATGTACGGCGGCTCCACGACCTCGATCCTGGTGAACACCCCCGGCGAGTCGTCCTCGGTCGTCACGGCGATCGACGGCTACCAGATGGCCAAGAAGGGCCGCGCCGGTGCCGCGCTTGCGACAAGCGCCATCGGCTCGTTCGTCGCGGGGACGATCGCGACGGTCGGGCTCATGATCGGCGCGGTCGCTCTCGTCGGACTCGCGGTGCGCATCGGCCCGCCGGAGTACTTCGCCATCATGATCCTGGCACTGCTGTCGGTGACCGGCCTGTCCGGCACGTCGGTGCCGAAGGCGCTCTTCGCCACCGCGTTCGGCCTGGCACTCGGGCTCGTCGGAATGGACAACCAGACCGGACAGCTGCGAATGACGTTCGGCATCAGCGAGCTCGAGGACGGCATCGATGTCGTGCTCGGCGCCATCGGCCTCTTCGCCGTAGGCGAGGTCTTCTGGATCGCGTCGACCTGGCGCACGCAGCAGGATGAAGAGCGCCAGACGCTGCGGGGGCCCGCACGGATGACCCGCGACGAGTTCCGGAGATCGGTCGCGCCGTGGCTACGGGGGTCCGTCGTCGGGTTCATCATCGGCGTGCTGCCGGGGGCCGGCGCGGCGATCTCCTCCTTCATGTCGTACGCGATCGAGAAGCGCGTGTCGAAGCACCCGGAGGAGTTCGGGAAAGGCGCCATCGAGGGCGTCGCGGGGCCCGAGGCGTCGAACAACGCTGCCGCGGGCGGGAACCTCGTGCCGCTCCTCGGCCTCGGTATCCCGGGCTCAGGCACGACGGCGGTGATGATCGCGGCCTTCCAGATCTATGGCCTGCAGCCCGGCCCGCTGCTCTTCACCCAGCGCCCCGACCTCGTGTGGGGACTCATCGCGAGCCTCTACATAGCGAACGTGGCGCTGCTCGTGCTCAACCTTCCGCTCGTCGGCCTCTGGGTGAAGCTGCTGGACATCCCGAAGCCGCTCCTCTATTCGGGCATCCTCGTGGTATCGGCGGTCGGGGTGTATTCGATCGACCGACGCCCGTCCGACCTCGTGGTGGTCTTCGCACTCGGCGTGCTCGGCTTCCTCATGCGCCGCTACGACTATCCGATCGCGCCGCTGCTCCTCGGGCTGGTGCTCGGGCCGCTCATCGACCTCAACTTCCGCCGCGGGATGATCATGACCGACGGCGACGTGCTCACGCTCATCACTCGCCCGGGCGCTGCGGCGATCCTCGGCCTCGGGCTCCTGCTCGTCCTCGCGCCGCAGCTCCTGCGCCTCTACGGCCGGCTGTCGGGGCGGCGGGAGCTGGCGACCCTCGGAGAGGTCGACGATTAGCGAGCTGTGGCGCCTCTCACTCGAACAAGCGGCCGAGCTCGTCCGCGCACGTGCGGTCTCGCCGGTCGACCTGGCGGAGTCCTGCCTCGCACG
>JBKJTV010000122.1:0-3327 GCA_046589985.1 Candidatus Limnocylindria bacterium
CCTCGAGGACGTCGCGGACGGCGAGGAAGGCACCGACCGCGGCCGTGCCCATGACGTTGTGCCCGCAGGCGTGGCCGACGCCGGGAAGCGCGTCGTACTCGGCGCAGAGCGCGACGACCGGCTTGCCGCTCCCGGCCTCTGCGACGAACGCGGTCTCGAGGCCGCCCGCGCCGCGCGTCACTGCCGAGCCCTCGCGCTCGACGTAGTCGGCGAGCGCGCCCGCGGCGAACCGCTCCTCGAAGGCGAGCTCGGGACGCGCGTGGATCTCGAGCGACAGGCGCTCGAGATCGGGTCCGCGTCGGTCGACGCGCTCGGCCGCGCGGGCCTTGCGCGTTGCTGCATCCATCGGCCCCGTCACGCTAACGGACGGACGGCGTGCGCGCGGTGAGCGCGACCTCCGCGAGCGCGAACGCGAGGAGCACGAAGCCCGCGGTGAGCGGTGTGAAGCCGTCGATGGCGCGGAGCGCGAGCAGGATCCCGGCGATCGCGCCAATGCCCGCGCCGCGCCGAAGGGCGCGCGCCTGCTCGTGGCGCGCGCGTGCGGAACGACCGCCCCGCGCGAGGGCCAGGAGCGCCCGCGCCGAGGCCGCACCGGCGCCGAGCGCGACCGCGGCGACGAGGGCCGCGACGGCGAAGGGCTGATCCGGGTCGCGTAACGTGATCGTGAGCGCCGCGACCGCGAGAGCCGCGAGCGCCGCGATCTCGAGCGCGCGCCTCACCGCTCGCGCGGATCCGCGAGAGGCTCATCGAAGAGGCGCTCGACGGGCGGCGCGAGGCCGAGCGTCGCCTGCTCGACCGCGGGCGCACGCGTGAGCGACTCCATCGCGTCGGCAGCGCGGTCGAGCCCGCGTACCGACTCCGTGTATTTCTTGCCGGCATTCTCGAGGTGCCGCCCAAGCTGCTCGTGCATCCCGCTGAACTTCTCGAGCTCGAGCGCCGCGTGCCGGATCGACGTGTGCAGCTCGCGCGTGCGCTCCTGCATCGCGAGGCCCTTCATCCCGAACGACACGAGCTGGAGGTACGCCAGGAGCGTGTTCGGCGATGTCGGAATGACGTGCTTGTCCGAGCAGTACTCGCGGAGATCGGCGTCGTCCTCTCTGATGACTGCCTCATAGAACACCTGCTCCGCCGGGACATACATGAGCGCGTAGTCGATCGTGCCGTCGTCCGGCGAGACGTAGCGCGCGACCGAGTCGACGTGCCGCTTCACCGTCTGGAGGAACGCGCGCCGCTTCGTCTTCCGGTCGGCCTCATCAGTCGCGGCTGCGAGCGCGTTGAACGCCTCCATCGGGAACTTCGCGTCGATCGGCACGAGGCGCCCGGCGAAGTGCACGACGGCGTCGACACGAGCGCCGCTCCGATACGTGTACTGGAGCTGGAAGGAACCCGCGGGCAGCGCGTCCTCGAGCACCCGCTGCATGAGCAGCTCGCCGAATCCCCCACGCAGCTTCGGCGCGCGCAGGAGGTCGTGCAGAGAGCCGATGTCCTTCGCGAGATCCCCCACCCGCGCGCTCTGCTCGCCGAGGACCGCGAGCTGTTTGCCGAGGTCGGAGAGCGCGCGCTGCGTCGACCCGCTCTGCGTGAGGACCTGCTGCTCCGTCTCGCCAAGCGAGCGGCGGATGTCCGAGCGCAGCTCGCCGATGGCCTCCGCGCTCGTCGCACGTAGCTCGGCGACGGCCTCGCGGAGCACGGCGAGGTCGGGTGCGATGGAAGGGGGCGCGGCTGGAGCGGGAGCGCGACGCACGAGCGCGAACGCGACAAGCGCTCCGAGCGCGGCCGCCGCAAGCGCGATCAGAACAGGCTCCACGGTCCCTCCGTCCGCCTGCTGCGCCGCCCCGCGCTCCGCCATTGTCGCACCGTGCTGACCATGTGAACACTTGTTCTAGCAGGTCGGGCGCGCCCCGTCGAGGCTCCGGCGGGCGCCCTGATACTTCTTTTGGTTGCTACTCCGCCTGGCGGCGGTGCGGCACGCGGACTGTGAGGAGGAGCGCGAAGCTCACGAGCACGAGCACGGCGGCACCGATGAACGACGATCGGTAGGTCCCCGTCGCGTCGATGAGCAGGCCCGCGATCAGCGCGCCGACCGGCTGGGCGAAGGACCAGACCGCCGACGCGAGCCCGCTCACCTCCCCTGCCCGGTCGGCCGGCACGAGGTCCATGAGCAGCGCGATGTTCAGCGCGGTCCAGACCCCATTGGCGAGCCCGACGAAGGCCATCGCGATGAGCGCCTGTTGGACGGTCTGGACCTGAGAGGCCACGAGCGCGACGAGGCCGAAGACGAGCACCCCGGCCGCGAGCACCGGTCGCTTCCCACGACGGTCGGCGAGGATGCCGGCGGGGATCGCGCCGATGATCGTGCCGACCAGCGCGGGGAGGAAGAGCTGGAACGCCTCGCCCTCGCTCGTGCCGAGGACCTGCACCCCGAACCGCGTCAGGTACGGGAGCACGCCGCCCGTCCCGAGCCAGAAGAAGAGCGCCGCGATGACGTACTTCACGAGCTCGCGTTCGGCGGCGACGCCGCGGATGTAGCCGGCGACATCGAAGCGGACGGGTTCGCGCGGCGCGGGCGGGTGCTCGGGTTCCTTCACGAAGATCGTCGTGATCGCGAAGCCGCCGACAAGCAGACCCGCGACGAGCACGAAGACGAGCTCTGGCGAGCGGTCCCAAAGGAAGATGCCGAGCAGCGTCGCCGCGATCTGGCCGACCATGTTGAACACCGCGAGCACCGTCCCCACCCGGCCGCGCTGCGCCGTCTGGACGATGTCCGCCATGAGCGCCACGTAGGGGTCCACCGCGACGTTCAGGAAGAACGCGTTCACCGCGAGGATGAGGAGCATCGGGACGATCGGCGGGAAGCTCGCAAGATAGAGCAGCGCCGCCGCGGTCAGCCCGGCGCCGGCGATGAAGTACGGGCGGCGCCGCCCGATGCGCGTGCGCGTCCGGTCCGACATCGCCCCGACCACCGGCTGGACCACTGCGCCCGCGAGAGAGCGCTCCTGGGCCAGGACTCCGACAGCCCAGGTCGGGACTTCGGGGTAGCGGTTCAGGTAGAGGCCGACCGCTTGATTCAGGAACGCGTAGACCGACTGTGCCCCGAGGTTGCCGAAGCCGTAGGCGATCGACTGCGCCTTCGAGAGCGGAGGCATCGGGGGCCGCGACATCGCGCCGCAGACTACGCGGTCAGCGCCCACCGCACGTCGCAGGAGCCGACATGCCTGTCGCGGATCGGCACAGGGGTGTGTCGCGAAACGCGACACGGCCTGTTCACGCGATATGGCGTGGTGTCTTCCCCCAGCCGGCGTCGACGACCCGCCGTGAAGGCCTCGA
>JBKJTV010000064.1:0-6489 GCA_046589985.1 Candidatus Limnocylindria bacterium
TGAAACGGTCACAGTCGCGGGATACCTGCCCAGCGTGAGGACGGTGCAGGCCGACCCGTACGGCACCTTTGCCTCCTACCTTGGGAGCGGATGGCCGCCGGGCTCGTACACGTTGACTGCGGTTAGCGGTGGGACGACGACCACTACGACAGCCGTGAAGATCGCCTCAGTCGATGATTTGGCCAGCGGCCTCGCGTCCGAGGTCAGCGAACTCCCGCAATTCAGGCCGGCGCTGCCAGCGACACTGCCTGAGTAAGGCGATTGTTCCTGTCGACGCCAGGAACGAGACGCCGGTGCTCCGGCTATCGAGTGCTCGGGTCCTGGGGTCGCGTGCACTCAGCAGTCGAGGTCGACGGGAGTTGTCTCGGGACCTGTACTCCAGCCACGATCGGCGCGGTGACCGTAGGCAATGACGCCACCGCGATGGGAGGGGGAGGCTCCGGCCAACGCGTCGGCGGAGGGTCGAAGGCTCGAGCGCCGTTGGCGCCAGCCAGGAACCCGATCACGAGCGCTCCCACCGCGAGCACGCGCCTGCACCGCACGAAAACTGATATCGGCATTCCCTTGATGTCTGGAGCATCGTGCGTGCCGAGCCGTGGGTAGCCAACGCAACGATGGCGTAACGCCGGGGATGCTCAGGAACGTCCGACGACCACCGGAGTCGCGGGATCGTTGCCCCACTCTTCCCACGAGCCGTCGTAGGTGCGGACGTCGTCATGACCGAGCGCGGTGAGGAGGAGGTGCGTGAACGCGGCGCGCACGCCGGCCTGGCAGTAGGTGACCGTGCTCGTCTCCGCCCCGAAGCCTGCGGTCTCGTACAGCTCCGCGAGCGAGTCCGGGTCGCGGAGGGTCCAGTCGTCGTTCAGCGCGTCCTTCCAGTTGACGTTCACTGCGCCGGGGATGTGCCCGCCGCGGGCGGAGCGCACCTCCGCGCCGGTGTACTCCGCGTCGCGTCGCACATCGAGGAGCCACGGATCCCCGGTGCGCACGGCCGCCAGGATCTCGTCCTTCGACGCGACGACACCATCGCGCGGGCGCGCCTGGAAGCTGCCGGGTGCGACGCTCACCTCGCCGTCCTGGACCGGCCGACCCTCCCGCTGCCATTTCTGGATGCCCCCGTCGATGACAGCAACGCGGTCGTGACCGTAGGGGCGGAGGGCGAGCCAGAGGCGCGCGGCGTGGTGACCACCTTCGGCGTCGTACGCCAGCACCAGCGTGTCGTTCGTGATCCCGAGACGAGCCATCGCACGCTCGAGCTCGGAGGGGCCCAGCAGCATGTGCTGCGGGTGGCCTGAGGGGGGCGGGGGAGCGGAGAGATCGCGGGACCAGTCGCAGTGGACGGCGCCGGGCAGATGTGCGGCGAGGTATGCGGCGCGGCCGTCGCCCTCGAAGGTGAATCGGCAGTCCACCACTCGGACGAGCGGGTCGGAGAGCGCTTCGGCGGCGCGCTCGGTCGACCAGAAGAGGTCCGGGCGCGCGAAGGGGCTCACCCCGACAATCTAGCGACGTGCGAGTGACGCTGTACGAGCGGCGGGACTGCGGCCTCTGCGCGGAGGTCTACGCGGCCCTGCGCCGGCTGCGGGTCGACGTCGAGCGGGTGGACATCGACGCGTACGACGCGCTTCGGGACCGGTACACGCTGCGTGTCCCGGTCCTGCGCCGGGATGGCGACGAGCTCGACGCTGCAGGGCTAGAGGACGGCGCGATCGCGCGCTGGCTCGCGGCTCCGCCGTAGCGCGGAAGCGGGCGACCGTCTGCTAGCCTGCCCGCCGTGGGACGGGAGGACGGCGGCGGTAAGCCGCCGCACGAGGGCGGCATCACGCCGGATGAGGCGAAGCGATTGGGCGACCTCCTTACCGGTCCCGACGCCCCAGCCGCAGACCCGCTCGGCTTGGGCTCCCCGCCGCCCCCGGGGATGCCGCAGGTACAACCGACGCCGTTCGTCAGTCCTCCCAAGGCCGCGCAGCCCCCGAAGCCACCGACCGCTTCACCGGGAGCGTCGCGTGGGGCGATGGACGATCACGAGAGGATCGGGCGCGAGGCCCTTCAGCAAGAAGGTCACACCCTTGGTGGAGTCACGGACGCGGACATCAAGCACGTCGCGGAGCAGCTGGTCGAAGAGGATGAGATAGGACTGCTCGACCGGCTCCGGTACAAGCTCTTCTTCCTCCGCCTGGGCGGGTTCGCCATGGCGCTCGCCGGCATATTCCTGATGGGGCAGGCGCTCCAGGACCGGGGGCTGGTGACGACACCCGGACCGTCGACCGCAGCCCCGGCGACGCTCGTGCCCGCGGCAACGACTGCAGCGACGTCGACACCGATCCCGACCGCGGCCCGGCCCGCGACGCCGCTCAGCGCCGGACCGGTCGTCGCGACGCAGAGCGGCACGGCGACGAGCTACATCGTCGAGGACCTGAAAGGCGATGGCCTCCGCTTCGACTGGCGTCACTCGGCGACCTGCGCGTCGCACAGCGGCGAGGCGACGGCGACCTACTCGTGGGATCACCCGCATCCGCCGTGCCCGGACGAGCCCTTCCACACCTCGTTCATCACGGTGCAGATCACTGATGCCTCGGGCCAGGCCCTCGTCCGCCAATACACGCTTGGCTCGCGCCCGGGCCGGGGCCAGGTCCCCGCCGGTGGTGGAGTCTTCACGCCCCAGACGCCGAGCCCGACGACCGTCGCACTGTCGCCGACCCCATTCCCGACGACGACAACACGGCCAGCCACCGGCACGCCTGCGCCGACGGCCTCGCCCGCGACGGGGACCGCTGGCGGCCCGAACCTCCCCCTCGCCCTCTTTGGCGGCTTGCTCACGCTCGGCGGGCTCGGGGTCGCGTGGCGTGGCCCGCTCATCCTCGGCGGACCGCACATCCGGAAGGAAGCTCCGAAGGATCCCTGCGAGCGCGAGAAGGAGCGCGAGGCCGCGACTCGAGCCCGTCTCGCCGCCGCCCGCTCGCGGATGGACCGCATCAGCTCGCTCGCCGACAGCCAGCGGCAGACGGCGCAAGACGCCGAGGCGAAGGCGAGGGCAGCGGAGCAGTCGAAGGTCGGTGCGGGCTACGGCGAGGTCGACGGCGTTCGCCACTACCTGAACAACCAGCAGGCGGCCCGTATCGCGGCCGCGGAAGCGGCGTCCGGCGCGGCGCGCGAGGCAGCGGCCCGGGCGAAGGCCGCCTTCGACGCGGCCGGCGGCCAGGGTGAGCTCGGCGCCGCGCAGGACGAGCTCTACAAGGCGAACCGCGATTGGGAGCTGGCGAACGAGTCGCTGCAGCGCTGCCTGCAGCTCTTCGCGCCGCCACCGCCCACACCACCCACCGCGGGCGGCACGTCGACCGGCGGCGGGACGGCCACCGGCGGCGGGATCGGGCCCGGCGGCCCAGTGGTGGCCGGCGGCCCTTCGGGGGGCACGATGGTCCGACCCCAGCAGAGTCCTTGCCCCGATCCGCCCGAGCGCATCGTGAGCGAGCGGGAGCTTCAGATCTGGGTCGCCGACATGAGCACGACGAAGATCTCGAATGATGCCGATCGGAAGTCCTACATCGATCTTGAGGCTACGCTCGCGTGGGCGCGCGGCCTGCGCGGTGGCCTGAAACGCGCCGGGCAGGCGACGAGGCTGGCGCCCGACGTCAAGAGCGCGATGGGTCCGATGGGTCCCATCCTCGGCTTCACCGGGATGATGACCGATGCAGCCTTGAACGGGGTGGACCAGCTCGGCGAGCGCCTCCAGTCCTACTACTCCGGCGGCACGTACTCGGTCACGTTCACGCGGCACAACTACACACTCCGCTGCCGGGTGAAGGAGCATTGCGACAACGGCCGGTGGACCAGGCAGCCGTCGGAGTTCACGGCCGAGGAGGGTGCGGCGGACGAGAACGCACCCTGGGGCGGACATCCCGAGCGCGACCAGGTGATCGGCGGCTACCGATCGGACATCCGCGGTCAGGTCGACGTGATAATGCGGCGGCTGTTCAGGACCTTGGCCGAGCACAACCGCTCAGTCGAGCGCGAAGCCAAGCGTTTCGAGGAAGAGTGCGCCCGGTCATGATGGCGGTGTGAGCAGCGCCGATCTCGCCATCCTCGCCGCGATCGCATATCAGGCCTGGACTGGCATGCGGGTCGGCCTCGTCATGGGGCTCTTCCAGCTCGTCGTCATGGCTGCCGGGATCCTGGGCGCGCTCATCTTCGAGGAGCCGGTCGCGGCGGCGCTCGAGGGCATCGTGCCGATGGGCCCCGACACGCGCCGGCTGGCGGTGTTCTTCGTCATCTCGACCGTGGCGAACATCGGCCTGGGGTTCATCGGCGGCCGCATTCTGGGGCCGCTCATGGCCCGCCAGCACCGCTCGAAGGCGGCGGGCGCGCTCGACAAGGCGCTCGGCCTCATCCCGGCCGCGCTGCGCGGCGTCATCTATGCGGGGAGCCTGGTGTACATGGCGCGCCTCGCGCTCCCCGCCGGGCATGACATCCGCACAGCGCTCGACGCATCGGCGCTCGCCGGCATCGTCCAGACGATCTTCGAGGTGTTCACACCCTACGCCCGCGTGTTCTAGGGGCTACGCGCACTCGATGCGTGAATCCGCGCGGCGCGCAAGCCGCTATCGGATCGCGGCCTCGCTCGCCTTGTCGAAGACGTGGAGCTTGCGCAGATCGAAGCCGACCCGGAGAGCCGCGCCGGGACGGGTCACGGTATCGGTCGTGACGCGCCCCACGAACGTCGTACCGCCGGCAGCGAGGTGAAGCTGCAGCTCGTTCCCGAGGAACTCGACGACCTCGACGGTGGCATCGACGGGGACCGTCCCGGTGCCATGGGTGTGCGCCGTGTCCTCGATGTCCTCCGGTCGGATGCCGAGGACCACCTCGTGCCCGAGGGCCTTCGCCCTCGCCGCGCCGAGCGGTGCGCGGAAGAAGCCAGCGTCAGCGACCGGCGCGTCCGCCGTCCCCACCACCTTCGCCGGAAAGAAGTTCATCGCCGGTGAGCCGATGAATCCCGCGACGAACATGTTGGCCGGGCGATCGTGGAGCGCCTCGGGTGGGTCGAGCTGCTGGAGCAGACCGTCCGACATCACCGCGATCCGGTCGCCCATCGTCATCGCTTCGACCTGGTCGTGAGTGACATAGATCGTCGTGCGGTGGATGCGCTGGTGGAGCTTCTGCAGCTGCGCCCGCGTCTGGAGCCGCAGCTTCGCGTCGAGGTTCGACAGCGGCTCGTCCATGAGGAAGACCTTTGGCTCACGCGCGACCGCGCGACCGACCGCGACCCGCTGCCGCTGTCCACCGGACAGCTCCTTTGGTTTGCGCTTCAGCAGCTGCCCAAGCCCGAGCATTTCGGCGACCTCACCGACGCGGCGCTCGATCTCGGGCTTCGGCACGCTTCGGAGCTTGAGGCCGAAGGCGATGTTGTCGTAGACGCTCATGTGCGGGTAGAGCGCGTAGTTCTGGAAGACCATCGCGATGTCCCGATCCTTCGGAGCGACGTCGTTCACGAGCCGGTCGCCGATCGAGATATCGCCGCTCGTCTGCTCTTCGAGGCCGGCAAGCATCCGAAGAGCGGTCGTCTTCCCGCAGCCGGATGGACCGACGAGCACAAGGAATTCGCCGTCGTTGACCTGAAGGCTCAGATCGTTGACGGCCGTGACGTCGCCAAACTTCTTGAAAACGTGCTCGAAAGTGACCGTTGCCATGTGAGAGCAAGTATGGCGCACCGAGGTGGTGCGAGACGGTCAGGCTCGTCGATCGTCTTGACCGTGAGTGGGGCAGCTACTGCGGCGGGATGTTCCGGGAACGCTCCGCATTCGCCTGGAACTCGGCAAGCGCTGCGGGACTGTCGCGGTACAGCTCCTCGACTTCTTCCCGCGCGGACCTGCCCCGCGCGATGAGCCGCGTGAGCAGGAGGAAGACGAACAGCAGGCCGACCCAGACGATCCACTCCACGCGGACGACAGTACCGACGGTTCGGGGGAGGGCTCCCGAGGCTCTTGACACCAGCCAGCCCAGGCTCTATGAATCCGGAAGAATCATCATTTCCCGTGATGGAGGGAAGCCCTGAGCACGAAAGAGCGCCCCACGACCCTCCTCGGCCGAGACTACGTCGACCCCCGTGACCTCGGGCCGAACAGCCCGATCGACGATCTCGCACGGGCGTACCTGCAGGACGCCCAGGACAAGGGCCGCGGCGAGCGGACGCTCGTGAAGTACGACGCGCACCTCCGCGAGTTCCTGGGCTTCGTCGGCCGTGATGGCGCCAAGCCGCGAGTGAAGGATCTAGACCTGCGGACGCTCCGCGCCTACTCCAGCCACCTCGGCCGCCGCCGCAAGGCCACCGGTGACGCGATCTCCGCGACGACGAAGAACCTCCAGCTCATCGTCGTCCGCGGGATGCTCCGCTTCGGCGTCCTCATGGATCTCCCCGTCCCCGGACCAGAAAAGGTGGCGCTCGGGAAAGCGACGCCGCCGAGCCCCGATGCGCGGCACCTCGAGGCGTCGCGCCTC
>JBKJTV010000193.1:0-5219 GCA_046589985.1 Candidatus Limnocylindria bacterium
CAGCTGCTCATCAATCTCCAGCTCTGGGGCCTCGTCGATCGCGACCTTCGCCCGCTCGTCGAGTACACCGCGCTCGTCGCCGAGCACTGTGGGATCGCGATCCCGCCGAACTACCCGGCGCTCGGCGCAGACGCCTTCCGCACCGGGACCGGGGTGCATGCCGCGGCGGTCGTGAAGGCGCTGCGCAGGGGTGATCAGGCCCTTGCCGATCTGGTCTACAGCGCGGTCCCGGCCTCGCTGCTCGGCCTCACCCAGCGCATCGAGGTGGGTCCGATGAGCGGCGAATCGAACGTCGTCTTCTGGCTCGAGCAGCACGGCATCGAGGCGACACGGACGCGGATCGACCGGATCTTCGCGGCGGCGAAGGCGTCGGATCGGATGCTCGGTGACGCCGAGCTGGAGCGTCTTGCCCGCGTAGACTGACCCGCGATGGGCACCCTGCCGGCGCACCGCATCGAGCCCGCGCGATTCATCCCCGGCGCCGGCGCCGCGGATCTGCCGGCGATCCGCGACCGGACCGCGAGCGAGGTCGCGGACGGCGAGCGGATCATCCGTGGGCGGGCGCTCATCTTCTGGGACCGGTCCGGTCGTCGGCCAGGACAGAAGCTCGACGCGATCGACACCGACCAGATCACGCCGGCGAAGGACTGCGTGTCCGAGAGCCTCGCGACGCTGGACGAGAAATGGAAGGCCGGCGCGTTCCGCTACCTCATGCCGGATTTCCGCGCGCGGGTCCACGCCGGCGCGACGTTCGTCATCGCGGGCGACCGCTTCGCCATCGGGAGCTCGCGCGAGATGAGCCCGGCCGGGCTGAAGGCCGTCGCGGAGGAACGGGGCCTCGAGCTCGTGATCGTGTGCGGCCTGAACATGGGTGACATCTTCCGCCGCAACGCGTTCAACCTCGGGCTGCACGTCGTGCAGAGCCCCGAAGCGGTCGCCGACGCGCAGGATGGCGACCTCCTCACCTTCGACCCGAAGACCCGCCGCATCGCGAACGAGACGCAGGGCAGGACCTATGAGCCGATCCCGCTCACTTCGAAGGAGGACGAGATCCGCCGGAGCGGCGGCATCTTCGCGCTCGGCCGGCGCGAGTTCCCCGAGTCGGTGCGCCGCGCGCCGCGCATCGAGTGGCCGGACGAGCGCACCGCGCGCGGCCTCACGACGACGGAGCAGATCGTGTGGTCGCACCGTGTCGACAAGGACGCGGTGGTGGAGCCGGGCGCGACGCTGCGGGTGTACGCGGACCTGCTGCCGGCGTCGGACGGGACCGCGCCGTTCTCCATCTATACCTTCGACCGCATCACCGGCGGGCGCACGATCTTCCCCCGCCAGGCGGCCGTCGCGAACGACCATTTCGTCTTCACGGGCAAGGAGGCGGACGACAAGCAGACCTCCATCGGCCGGCAGTTCGCCGCGAAGCACGGGATCGAGCGGCCGTACTACGCGACACCAGGCGACGGGATCTTCCACTTCTACTTCCCGGAGCAGGGGCTCGTGATGCCGGGCGCCTTCACTCCGGGCGCCGATTCGCACAGTCGCGCGTACGGCGCATACGGCGCGGTCGGGATCGGCGTCGGCTCGACGACGCTCGGCTTCGGCTGGGCGACCGGCTACATCTACTTCACCTGCGCGAAGCAGCGGCGCGTGCGCTTGACCGGACGGCTTCGGCCATGGGTGAGCGGCAAGGACATCGTCCTGGCGCTCCTGCGCCGCTGGGGACCGAAGCAGTCACAGGGCATGAGCGTCGAGTTCGTCGACGCGGACCGGCAGCTGCCGATCTCCTACCGGAACACGATCGCGAACATGATGGCCGAGGGCGAGGCGATGAACGGCGTCTTCGCCGCAGACGGCATCACCGACGCGTGGTACGAGGCGAAGGGCTGGAAGGACCTCCCCTACCCGCGCATCGCACCCGGGGCCGATGCGCGTTACGAGATCGACGAGGAGCTCGATCTCTCTGGGTTCTCCCCATTCGTGGCGAAGCCGTTCAGCCCCGGCAATGCCTTCCCGGCGGAGGAGGTCGCGACGGAGCGCATCACCTTCGACAAGGCGATGATCGGGTCCTGCACGAATGGCGGGTACGACGATCTCCTCGAGGCCGCGCTCGTCATCGATGCCGCAGCCGCCCGGGGATTCCGGCGCGCCGCGAGGACGTTCGTCATCTTCCCCGGCTCGGGTGGGGTGAAGCGCGAGATCGAGGATCCCGAGCCGCGGCTCGGCGGACGCTCCATCGCGGACGTCTTCCGCGCGGTCGGCGGGGAGATCCGCGAATCGTGGTGCGGCCCGTGCTTCGGTCAGGGCCCTGATGCGCTCGAGCCGGGCGAACGCGCGATCACGTCCTTCAATCGCAACTGGCAGAACCGGATGGGCATCGGCGGCGAGGGCTACCTCGCGAGCCCGGTCGTCGTCGCGGCCTCCGCGCTCCTCGGCTACATGGGCCCGCCGGCCGATCTCGGCCTCGTCTGGGATCCCGACCGCTACAACGTGTGACGCTGCGCACGGTCGAAGCGACTCGCTACGTCACGCCGTTCCGTGAGGGTGGGTCGCTCCCCGGTCTCATCGAGGCGAGCGACGACGGGCTCTACGTCGCGAAGTTCCAGGGCGCGGGCCAGGGCCGGAAGGCGCTCGTCGCGGAGGTCGTCGCCGGAGAGCTCGCACGTGCGCTCGGCTTTGCAGTCCCGGAGCTGACCGTGGTCGTGCTCGATGAAGCGCTCGGCCGCGCCGAGCCGGACCCGGAGATCCAATACCTCCTCGCACAGAGCACCGGGCTGAACCTCGGCGTCGACTTCCTCCCGGGCGCGCTGCCGTTCAATCCCGCGGCGGGACCCGCGCCCACGCCGGAGCGCGCAGCGGACATCGTCTGGTTCGATTCGCTCGTGACGAACGTCGATCGCACCGCGAAGAACACCAACCTGCTGATGTGGCACCGGCGCCTCTGGCTCATCGACCACGGCGCGGCGCTCTATTTCCACCATTCCGACCCCGTTGAGGGTCACGAGCGGCGGGTGTTCGAGGCCATCGCCGACCACGTGCTCCTGCCGTTCGCCGGCTCCATCATCGCGGCCGACGTCCGTCTGGGGGCTGTCGTGACCGAGACCCTGCTGGAAGGCGTCGTGGCCGCCATCCCAGAGGAGTGGCTCGAGGGCGATGATGCGCGGATGTATGTCGACTACCTGCTCGGCCGGATCGCCGCGCCACGGGCGTTCGCTATGGAAGCGGAGCGTGCGCGTGGCCACCGGTAGCCCGTTCTCCTACGCCGTCTACCGCCTCGTGCCGCGTGCGGAGCGGGGCGAGCAGATCAACGTCGGGGTCGTCGTCTTCTGCCGCCCGCTGCGCTACCTCGCCGCGCGGACGGCGCTCGACGAGACCCGCCTTGCGGCGCTTTGGCCCGAGCTCGACCCGGAGACGGTCAGGCCGCACCTCGCCGCGATCGAGCGCATCGCGGCAGGCGACCCCGACGCTGGTCCGATCGCGCGCCTCGACGAGACCGGCCGGTTCCACTGGCTCGTCGCGCCCTCGAGCACGATGATCCAACCGTCGGCCGTCCACACCGGACTCGGCGACGACCCGCGCCTCCAGCTGGACAAGCTGTTCCGAACGCTCGTCGAGATGCCCCGGCGGCAGGCCTGAACGAAGGTCTTCATAGCTCGCCCAGCTCGCCCAGCTCGCGGGCGAGCGGCGCGAACGGCTCCATGACCTTTTCAGGGATCGAGTAGTAGCTGATCCCGAGACGCTCGCGCCGCTCGAGGAGCTGGCGACGCAGCGTCGCGAGCGAGCCGAAGAGGAAGTAGGGGCTCTCGACGAGCGTGGACAGGGCGGCCTTCATCCGCCCGGCGACGGCGTCGAGGAGCGAGGATGGCTCGTCGGTGACCGCAGCGTCGAAGACGATCGCGTTCAGCTCCAGCGAGTCGAAGCGCGCGCCCGCGGCCTCGCGCACGAGGCGCACCTTGTCCGCTGTCGCGCCGACCGTGAGCTGTCCGAGCTTCGGCCTGCCCTCGTGATCGACCTGCGGTGCGAGCGCGACGATGTCGGCCTCGCGGGCTGCCAGGCGCAGCATCACCGGCCCGCCGCCACCGACCATCACCGGCGGGTGCGGCCGCTGCAGGGGCTTCGGCAGCACACGCGCGCTTCGGATCGTGTAGTGCAGGCCTGAGTGCTCCACCTGGTCCTCGTCCCAACAGCGTTTGATGAGGTGGAGCGCCTCGGCCATCCTCGCCACGCGCACCTTCGGCGCGTCATATGCGATCCCGAGCGTCTCGTAGTCGGGCGTGCTCCACCCTGCGCCGAGGCCGAACTCCAGCCTTCCGTTGGAGAGCACGTCGAGCGTCGCGGCTTCCTTCGCGAGCATCACCGGGTTTCGGAAGTCGTTCGCGAAGACGAAGGAGCCGAGGCGAAGTGTCGTCGTCGCGGCAGCGGCGGCCATGAGCGCGGGCACCGGCGCGAGCTGCGCGCCGAGGTGATCCGGCATGAGGAGCACGTCGTAGCCGAGCGCCTCGATCCGGCGGGCCTTCGCGCGCCACTCCTCGGCGCTGTCCGCGCGCGTCGCGAAGATGCCGAAGCGGAAGGGCCGCCTCACGCGGGAGCTCTCATGCACCCGAGGATAGGCGCGGCAAGGACCTGCTTGGGCGCACTCCTATCATCCGTCCAAGCGCACGGTGCGACCCACCGTCGCCCAAGCCTTGGAGGGAAGAGTTGTCGATCGCATTGCGCGGGCTCGCGGTCATCGCGCTCGTTCTTGGGATGCTCCTCGCGGACGGCGCGGGCGCCGACGCGAGCCACTCGTGGAGCACCTATCACTGGGGACGCACGGTGAACCCGTTCACCCTCGCCCTCGGCAACAACACCTCCGGCGACTGGACCAGCCACCTCGCCACGACGTCGACGAACTGGAGCAAGTCGAGCGTGCTCGACACGACCGTCGTCGCGGGTGGCACCAGCGGGCGCAAGTGCCGGCCGAGCAGCGGGACCGTTCAGGTCTGCAATGCCGCCTACGGGTCGAACGGATGGCTCGGCCTCGCGCAGATCTGGCTCTCCGGCGGGCACATCGCCCAGGGCGTCGCGAAGATGAACGACACGTACTTCAACACCGCGACGTACAACAACCCGAACGAGAAGCAGCACGTCATGTGTCAGGAGGTCGGGCACACCTTCGGCCTCGGCCACACGAGCGAGGACGGCTCGTCGCAGAACACCTCCATGGACTACTTCTCCAACACCGG
>JBKJTV010000305.1:0-4578 GCA_046589985.1 Candidatus Limnocylindria bacterium
CAAAGCAGCGGGACGCGCGCACGGTCGCTGCGTGTGACGTTCAGCCGCTGCGCGCGCCGGGCGGCGTCGCCGGCGTTCACCGGGTTAGCCGGCCGACAAGAGCCCCAACGTGCCTCGCGCGGACCAGCCGGTCCGCGCGAGCGGCGTTCAAGCGCGTCGCGCCCGCCCGCCCGTCCGTCAGTCGACGCGCAGGACGGCCTTACCGGCGACGCGGCGATCGAGCAGCGCCTCGATCGCCGTGCCGGCCTCGCGCCACGACAGCTCGAGGTCGACCTGGCAGTCCAGCTCGCCCGCGGCGACGAGCGCGGCAAGCCGGGCGAGGTCCGCCGCGGCGCTCTGGGTGCGCCGCACCTCGTCGAAGACGAACAGGCCGCGCAGCACCGCGCCCGGCGCGCCGCCGAACAGCGCGCGCGTCGGAAACGTCGTCTCGGTCTCCGTCGAGGCGAACGACACGATGACGCCGCGCGGCGCGACGCGCTCGAGCGCGCTGCCGAGGCTTGCGCCTCCGACGCCCTCGATGATCGCGTCGTAGCGCTCGTCGTCGTCGCCGAGGTCGAACACGATGCGCTGCGCACCGAGCTCGCGCAGCCCGCGGGCGCGTTGCGCGTCGCGCGAGACGCCGGTGACGTGGGCGCCGGCGCGCGCGGCGAGCTGCACCGCGAGACGCCCGACGCCGCCGCTTGCGCCCGTGACCAGGACGCGCTTGCCGAGCACGAACCCGCAGATCTCCAGCGCGCGCAGGGCGGTGATGCCGGCCACCGGCAGCGTCGCGGCCTGCTCGAAGCTGACGCCGTCCGGCAGCTCGGCGAGCGCGTCGGTGTCCACGGCGACCGCCTGCGCCCATGCGCCGCTGAGCACCAGGCCGACGACGCGGGCGCCGGGCGCCGGGCCGCTGCCGTCCGCCGCGGCGCGCTCGACGACGCCGGCGACATCCCAGCCCGACACGAACCCGTCGGGCTGACCGGGGAGCCGCCGCACCTCTCCGCGGTTCAGCGAGAACGCGCGCACGGCGACGAGCGCCTGAGCGGGCAGCCGATCGGGCTGCGCGACCTCGACCAGCGCGACGTGCGGCGGTTCTGCCACCTTGCCGAGCGCGAGCACGAGCGCAGCGTATGACACGGCTGCGAGAATCGGTCCGATGGACGCGACCACCGCAGACGGGATCGTCGCCGCGCGCTTCGAGGCGCGCCGGCGCGCATGGGAGCAGGAGGGGCTGTCGCCGTTGGCGGCGCGCTCCTACCCCGCTTGCCGCGCCGTCCCCGAACCCGACTGCGCGCTGCGTACGCCGCTGCAGCGCGACCGCGACCGGATCGTGCACTGCAAGGCCTTTCGGCGCCTGAAGCACAAGACGCAGGTGTTCGTCGCGCCCGAGGGCGACCACTACCGCACGCGGATGACCCACACGCTCGAGGTCACGCAGGTCGCACGCACCGTCGCCCGCGCGCTGGGGCTCAACGAGGACCTCACCGAGGCCGTCGGGCTGGGCCACGACCTCGGACATCCTCCGTTCGGGCACATCGGAGAGGAGGTGCTGGACCGCTGCCTGACCGAGCGCTTCGGGCGCGAGTTCCGCCACTACGACCACTCGCTCCGCGTGGTAGACGTCCTCGAACGGGACGGTCGCGGACTCAACCTGACGTCGGACGTCCGCAACGGCATCCGCTCCCATTCAGGTCGGGCGCCGATACCGCGGACGCTCGAGGGACGGATCGTGCGGCTGGTCGACCGGATCGCGTACATCAACCACGACATCGACGACGCCGGCCGCGCAGGCGTACTGGACGAGCGTCGCCTGCCCCAGGACGCAATCGACGTGCTCGGAACGACCGGCTCGGTCCGTATCGACCGTCTTGTCCACGATCTCGTGGAGCACTCCGAGGTCGCCGGGGACATCGTCCAGGGTGAGGAGGCCGGCGCGGCCATGGGCGCCCTGCGGACGTTCATGTTCGACGAGGTCTACCTCGGTGAGGTCGCCCGTCGTGAGCACGCGCGAATCGACCGCGTCCTGCGCACGCTGTTCGACCACTACGTCGCCCTGCCCGACGGCCCGCCAGACGGCGGCGGTGCACCGGGAGCCGACCTGGCGCAGCGGGTGACCGACTATCTGGCGGGCATGACCGACCGGTACTGCATCCGGACCTTCGAGGCGCTCGCGGTGCCGACGTCGCTGCCGCTCTAGGCTGGGGCCTGAAGATGTCGCGCTACACGGATGACAGCAAGGAGAAGGTCCGCGACGCGGTCGACATGCTCGACCTCGTCAGCGCGCGGACCGAGCTGAAGAAGTCCGGGGGCGCGAGCTACATGGGCCGCTGCCCGTTTCACGAGGAACGCTCCGGCTCCTTCAGCGTGGAGACCTCGAAGAAGGTCTACCACTGCTTCGGCTGCGGGGTCAGCGGCGACTGCTTCAGCTTCGTCGAACAGCTCGAGGGATTGGACTTCAAGGGGGCGATCGAGCACCTCGCCCAGCGCTACAACGTCGAGCTGGAACTCGCCGACGAGGACCCACAGGCGGCCAAGCGTCGCCTCGAGCGCGAGCGGCTGCTCGAGTTGCTCGAGCGGACCGCGGCGTTCTACGTCCGCTACCTGTGGGAATCCAGTGAGGCGCGGCGAGCGCGGGAGTACCTGGCCGAGCGCGGGCTCGGGGAAGAGATCCTGCGAGCCTTCCGCGTCGGCTACTCGCCCAAGGTCTGGGACAAGGTGCTCCTGGCCTCCCGGCAGGCCGGTTTCTCCAACCGGGAGGTCTACGACGCGGGCCTCGCCAAGCGCGCCCAGGGCAAGGGCAAGATCTTCGATAGCTTCCGCGGTCGCGTGATGTTCCCCCTGTGCGACCGGCGCGGCCGGGTACTGGGCTTCGGCGCGCGGACGCTGAGTTCCCAGGATGGTCCGAAGTATCTGAACTCGAACGACGGACTCGTCTACCACAAGGGCCAGCACCTCTTCGGCGCGGACCTCGCCCGGGGCGCTGCCGCCAAGGCCGGCGAGGTCGTGCTCTGCGAGGGGTATACCGACGTGATTGCCCTGCACCAGGCCGGCCTCACGAACACCGTCGGGCAGATGGGGACGGCGCTCACGCCGGACCAGGTCGCGGAACTCTCCCGACTGGCCCCCGTGGTGCAGATGGCGCTCGACGCCGACGAGGCGGGCCAGAACGCCATGCTCAAGGCCGCGAACGTCGCGCGAGGCCGCGGCGTCACGCTACGCGTCGTGGAGCTCCCGCCCGGCAAGGACCCGGCGGACGTCGTCGCCGACGAGGAGGCAGGTGGGCCCGACGGGATGCGCGCACGCGTTGCCTCGTCGTTGCCGTTCGTGACGTTCCGCGTGCGTCGCGCACTGGACCGGGGCGACCTTTCGAGCGCCGAAGGCAAGGACGCGGTGGTCGCCGACCTGCGCCCGGTCTTCACCGAGTTGCCTCCCGGGGTCCTGCGCGAGGAGCTGCTGCAGACCGTCGCCGAGCGGCTCGACGTCAAGGCGAGCCTCGTGAGCGGCTGGCTGTCGGCCCCGGCACCCGCCGCACCGCGCGCCGACCCACGGTCGCGTTCGAGCGAGGCCCCGGGCGCGTCGCCGAGCCGCTCCGGGTCCTCCCGTCAGCCGGTCCGCGCGGGGCTCGACCCCAGCGCCCAGACCGAGCGCGCGTTCCTGGCGGCGGTGGTCGCCCTCCCGCAGGCCGGAACGTCCGAGCTCGAGCGCCTGGACCTCGACGCGGCGTTCACGACCGCACTGCACCGCCGTGCCGCCCGGCACCTGCTGGCCCACCCCGGGGAGCCGACCGAGGGCGTCGACCCGCAGGACGGCGAACTGGCAACACTTGCCGCCGAGCTCCAGGTGCGGGCCAGCGCGCTGGCCGCCTCGGGCGCGATGCTCGAGGCCGAGGCACGCAACGTCGAACTGGGCATGGTCGACCGTCAGATCGCCCACAGCCGGGCGCGCGGAACGGGTGGCGTGGCCGATCTCGCACGTCGCCGCCAGAGCTTGCAGGTCGCCAAGGACCAGGCGGTGGAACGGGCCATGGCCGAGACCGCACAGCGGGACTGACCCGCCGCCGGAATCGCTACTATTCGTTTTTCGAGCTCAGGGACGCAGCTCCTGGGCCGGACGATCCGGAGTAGCTCAATTGGCGGAGCGTCCGACTGTTAATCGGAAGGTTCTGGGTTCGAGTCCCAGCTCCGGAGCCTCATGAGCGGCGTCCCCAGGGGCGCCGTTCGTCGTTGTGGACGCATGGACCGGTCCCGGCGCGCCCTCCGCTACGGTGCCGTCATGGGGTTTGCGGGTACGGGACGGGCTGGACGACACCACCGGCGCGCCCGTACAGCGGCAGTGGTCGTCGGGCTGCTGTGGGCCGCCGCAGCGCCCGCGCAGGGCGCGATCACCGTCAGTGACGCGACGGCGGTCAACGAGGGCACCCCGAACGCGAAGCTCACCTTCACGGTCTCCAAGAGCTTTGTCGTCGCTGGTGGCGACGCGACCGTCAGCTTCCGGACCTCGGGAGGCACGGCGACCGCCGGCGCCGATTATACGGCGAACCCGGGGGAGACCCTGATGCTTCCCAACAGCGCCGTCGGCTCGTCAAAGACCGTCATG
>JBKJTV010000063.1:0-7181 GCA_046589985.1 Candidatus Limnocylindria bacterium
TTCGCACCCGCTGCCGCAGGTTTCGCACCGGCAGCGCCCGGCTTGGCGCCGGCGGCCTCGGGCTTCACGTCGTCGCCTTCGGCGACCTCCGCAGCCTCACCCTCGGCAGCGACGGCGGCGGCAGGAGTGGGCTCCGCCTCGACCCGTACCGCGGCGGCCTTCACGACGAGCTCGTCGGGGTCGTTGAGGATCTCAAGGGTCTGTGTATCGACCACGAGATCGCGCACGTGGATCGCATCGTCGAGCTGCTGTAGGGGCGAGAGGTCGACATCGATCCGACGCGGGATGTTCTGCGGGAACGCCTCGATGCGAATGTGGTCGAGCGCGTGGATGAGGACGGCCTCGCCGTTCTTCACCGCGCCCGACTCACCGGTGAAGTGGAGCGGGACCTCGGCGTGGGTCTTCTCGGTCAGGCTCACGCGCGCGAAGTCGACATGGATCATCTTGCCCGTGCGCGTGTCGCGCGCAACAGCGCTGATGAGCGCGGCCACCTCGCCACCGTCAAGGCCCTCGAGTGACATGAGCGTCGTTTGCCCCCAGCGGCGGTAGCCGAGCTCGAAGTCGTGCTGGTCCGTGTCCACGGGGAGCGACTCGGAGTGAAGGCCGTAGACGACGCCCGGCAGCCGACCCTCGCGGCGAAGGCGACCGACCTTCTTACCGAGGACCGTGCGCGAGCGGACGGCGATCTTCTGTGCTTCTGCCATCTGGGACTTACCAGTATCTCAGGGCGGGCTCGGAAGGTCCACGACGAGCCGCGCGGGCCCGGCGAGGGCGAGCACGCGCGGGCAAGCAAGCCGCTCGAGACCGACACCCCACGCGACGACACCCTCGAAGTCCTCGACGAGCTTCACCTCGCGGATGAGCGGCGTCGCTGGCCGGAACGAGGTCGGACCACGGTACGCACCCATCTGACCGGCCCCGTTGAAGCGGACGCCAAGGTGCGCGTTGCCCTGCACCGGGACCGTCTGGCCGCTCGGTGCGACGAACGAGGCCGACTGCTCGACGGTGTACTGCGGCAGCGGACCCGGACCGAAGTCGAAGACGATCCGGTCGAACCCCGGCTGATGCGCGATCCGGACCTCGACGAGCGAGCTCCCGCTGATGCCGGTCGCCCCGGTGACGCGCGGGCAGGCGCCGACGGCCGGGGTCGCCGGCGTAGGGGTCGGTACAGGGGTCGGCGACGCCGTCTGGGCAGGGGTCAGGGTCGGGACCGGGGCGCGGGTCGCGGCGGGTGCCGTTACCTGATTCGGGCGCTGAGCGGACGGCGCCGGGGACCCGGATAGGGTGCCCGCCGGCTGACAGGCAAGCGTCAGGCCCAATAGAAGGAGGGCCACGAGCAGTTTCACCTGTCCGATCCTGAAGGGATCCATCGCTCGTGTCGAACGCGACGACACGCCGCGCGTCACGGCGTACGCAGAGCGTACGAACGTCGGTCGGTAAGGTAGAATGCCCTCAGATGGCCGACCGACTGCGCCTGGCGCTGGTCTTCCACCAGCATCAGCCAGCGGGGAATCCCCCCACCGTGTACCAGGAAGTGACCGAGCGCGCCTATGCGCCGCTCGTGGCCGCTCTCTATCGGCACCCCGAAGTGAAGGCGACCCTCCACTTCTCCGGCCCGCTCATCGACTGGCTCGAAGCGAACCGGCCCGACGTCATCGGTGACCTCGGTGACCTGCTGAAGCGCGGCCAGGTCGAGATGCTCACCGCCGGCTACTACGAGCCGATCCTCGTCGGCGTACCGCGCCGCGACGCGGTCGCGCAGATCCGCGCGCTCACGGAGCGCATCGTCAGCATCTTCGGACACCGCCCGCTCGGCGCGTGGCTCACCGAACGCGTGTGGGAGCCGCAGCTGCCATCGCTCCTCGCGGAGGCGGGCGTTGCCTACACGACCCTCGATGAAGAGCACTTCCTCCAGGCCGGCCTGCGACGCGACGAGCTCGGGCAGTCGTTCATCACCGAGGACCAGGGCTTTCCGCTCGTCGTCTTCCCCGGCAACGCCCGGCTCCGCTACCTCATCCCGTTCAAAGAGGTGCGGCAGAGCATCGCCGAGCTGCGCGAGCGCAAGGAGGCAGGTGCCCGGCTCGTCGTCTATGCGGACGACGGCGAAAAGTTCGGTGCGTGGCCCGGCACCCACCAGCGTGTCCACAAGGACGGCTGGATCGACGACTTCCTCACGGCGATCGTCGCCAATTCCGAATGGCTCGAGACGATCACGCTCGAGAACGCCTGGGTCTTCGACCGCGCCTCGCGGCGCGTCTACCTGCCTGGCGGCTCGTACCCTGAGATGGCGGAGTGGGCGCTCGAGGCGCCGGCCGCGCGCCGCTTCGCGCAGGCTCGTAACGCGCTGAAGGACGATCAGGCCTCGCTCATCGCGTCGCCACCGTGGCGCAACTTCCTCGCGAAGTACCCGGAATCGAACGCGCTGCACAAGCGGATGCTCATGGTCTCGGAGGAGCTCGCGCGCCGCAGCATCCTCGACTCGTCCATCGAGGTCCGTCAGGCGCAGCAGAACCTCTGGCGCGCGCAGGGCAATGACGTGTACTGGCATGGCATCTTCGGTGGGATCTACCTGCCGCACCTCCGCGCCGACGCCTACGGCTCCCTCTTGAAGGCCGAGCGCATCCTCGCCGAGCGACGCGTTGCGGCTGGCGAGCAGCGCGACTACGACGTCGACGGGCTCGAGGAGTACCTCTTCCGAGGCAACGCCGGCGCGGTCTTCGTGCACGTGCATGGCGGTGCGATCATCGAGTGGGACATCTACGCGTCGGCCACGAACCTCATCGACACCATCGCGCGCCGGACAGAGTCCGAGCACGAGGTCCTGCGCCGCGCCGAGAAGGCCGGCAAGGTGAAGATCGGGAAGGCCGGCGACAAGGAAGCGAAGTCCATCCATGACGTGGTCCGCGCGAAAGAGCGCGGCCTCTCGAAGCTCCTCGAGTACGACCCGGGGCGCCGGGCTCTCTTTCAGGACAGCTTCCGCGTCGGGAAAGCCGACCCCGTGAACCTCCATGCGCTTGCCTACACGCTGACCCCGCAGCGCGAGGCGCGCACGGTGAGTCTCATCCTCGAGGTGCCGGCGCGGGCGCTCGTGAGCGTCCCGGGCCTTGGCATCCGCAAGGACATCCGCATCGCCGACGAGGGCCTGGCTGCCGGAGTGCGTTACCGCATCCGCAACGAAGGCGATGAGGAGATCGCGTTCGCCTTCACGAGCGCGTCGAACCTCGCACTCCTCTCCGAGTCGAACGCTGCGGACATCCTCACGCTCGGCACGCGCAAGACGACGCCGGGCAAGGAGCTCACGAACAAGAATGTCGCCGAGGTCCTCGTGCACTCGGAGACGCGCCACTTCGACATCACGTTCGCGATCGACCCGCCGGCCGAGGTGACCTCGAAGCCCGTGTACGCCGTCGCGAACTCCGAGTCCGGGTTCGAGCGCATCTACGAGCAGACCGAGATCGTCTGCACCTGGCAGGTCTCGCTCGACCCGGGCGAGCACATGGATCTCGAGATCCGCGCGACCGCCGTCGGCCAGATGGTCGAGCCCGAGGCGACGCGCACCCCTACGCGCCGTCGCAAGACGACGACGCCCGCCGCCGGTCCGGCCGACGCAGCCCGCGCCCGGCGCTAGCCGGATGAGCGACTGGCCGCCGCGTCACGATCCCGTCACTCCCCGGCCCGATCCGTTCGCACCACGTCCTGATCCCTTCGGACCACCACCACCGGTGCGCGTCAGCGAGCCGCGGCGTGGACGCTCCGGCGCCGCGATGCTTCTCATCGGTGCGCTCATCGGCGGGATCGCTGGCGGTGCGGTCGGCGCGGGCCTGGCCACGCGCGGCACCGCTCCTGGCGCGGCTGAGCCGTTCAGCGGGATCCCCACGGCGCCCCCGGTGCAGACGAGCACCAGCGCACCGGCGGAGAGCCCGGTCGTCGACGTCGTTCGCGAGCTCGGCCCCGCGGTCGTCACGGTCGTGCAGAAGAACAGCGCGGGACGCGAGGTCGGCAGCGGCTCCGGCTTCGTCCTCGACGCGTCCGGGCACATCGCGACGAACAGCCACGTCGTGTCGAACCAGCAAGGTGCTCCGGGCGCCGGATTCGACGTCATCTTCGCCGACGACAGCCGCGTGACCGCGCGACTCGTCGGCCGCGATCCGGAAACGGATGTCGCGGTCCTGAAGATCGACCCTGCGGGCCGGTCCCTGAAGGTGGCGCCGCTCGGGAACAGCGATCAGATCCCCGTTGGCGCGATCGTCGTCGCGATCGGCAGCCCGCTCGGAGAGTTCAAGAACAGCGTCACCGCGGGCGTGCTCTCCGGGAAGGGCCGCCGCTTCCCCGAGGAGTCGGGTCAGATCTTCCTCGAGGACCTGCTCCAGACCGACGCGCCGATCAGCCCGGGCAACTCTGGTGGTCCGCTCATCTGGGCGACCGGGAAGCAGGTCGTCGGCATCAACACGCTCGTCCGGCGCGATCCGGGCGCCGAGGGTCTCGGCTTCGCCGTCTCGAGCAACACCGTCCGCGTGATCGCGGAGGAGCTCATTCGCAGCGGCCGGGTCGAGCGCGGCCTCATCGGCATCTCCTACCAGCAGCTCACGCCCCGAAGCGCGACGAGCCTCGGGCTCCCACCCACGGTCTCCGGTGTCATCGTCTCGCAGGTCATCGCCGGCTCGGCTGGCGTCCAGGCCGGGGTGCGCCAGGGCGATGTCATCACCAAGGTGAACGACCAGGCCATCGACGCCGAACACCCGCTGAAGAGCCTCATGCTGAAGTTCCGGCCCGGGGACCGCGTCCGCCTGGCCGTCTTCCGCGACGGCGCGCTGCAGACGATCGAGGTCACCCTCGGGCGCTAGCGCGCTCGCGAGGCGCGACGCGCTCCTGTATGTAGGGGCAAGCGTCATTGGCAGCTTTGGCCTCGGTGTCACCGCGTTCTATCTCAACTTCCTCTATCGCGCGTTGGGGCTGAACGAGGTGGAGATCGGCGCGCTCGCCGGCGCACTGGCGCTCGGTGGCGTGATCGGCGCCGCCCCGGCCACGCTCCTCGCGCGACGCTTCTCCCGCCGTGAGGCGCTGCTCATCGGCGGGACCGTCACCGCGGGCGGGATCTTCGGGATCATCCTCTTCAGCTCGTTCCCGCTCCTGCTCCTGTCGGCAGCGCTGCTCGGCTGTGGCGGGATCGTCGTGGCGTCCTCCGGCGCCGCGCTCATCGCCGACGCGACCATCGCGACCGACCGTGCCGCGATGTTCGGGCGGCAGATCGCGTTCGGGACCACCGCCGCGTTCCTCGCAAGCTTCCTCGCGGGTGCGCTCGCCGCGCCCGTCGGAGCGGCGCTCGGGCTTGGGCCACGCGACCCGCTCGTCATCCGCGCGCTCATCGCGGGAGGTGGGATCATTGCGGCGGCCTCCGTGCTCCCGATCTTCTTCGTGCGCTCGCCGCGGGTCCCGCGCGGGGGCCATGCGACGCGCGTCCGGTTGCGCCTGCTGGCACGGTTCCTCGCGGTCGAGGTGGCGTTCGGCTTCGGCGCCGGCAGCTTCCTCCCGTTCCTCAACCTCTACTTCAACGACCGTTTCGGCCTGGACCTCCTCGGCGTCGGCGCGGCGCTCGGCGTGCTCGCGGTCTCCGGCAGCCTCGGTGCGCTCCTCCACGCGCGCGTTCTCGTGCCACGACTCGGGCCCCTCCGCGCCGTCGTTGCGGTCGAGCTCGGGTCGCTGCCTTTCGCGCTCGCGGCTGCTTTCGCGTCCGATGTGATGCTCGCCATCGCCGTTCTCGCCGTGCGTGCGCTGCTCATGTACGGTGCGTCCGCGACCTTCACGTCCTTCGTCCAGTCGTCATTCGCGCCGGCGGAGCGCGCGGGCGCGCACGCGACGCTGAACCTCTTCTGGGGCGCGGGGAGCGCCGCGGGCGCGGTGGTCTCGGGTCTCCTCCGCGCCGCGCTCGGGCCTGCGGGCTACACCGCGAACCTCGTCATGCTCGCTGCCGCCTACCTGGTCGCGGCGCTCCTGCAGCTCTTCCTGTTCCGCCGCCACGAGCCCGGCGGGGACGCGATCGCGGAGGCTGCGCCACACTCGACGGCCTGATGACCGGTGCCACGACCGCCGAGCTGATCCAGGGCATCGTCGCCGCGGCGGTGCTCCGCGCAGCCGACGAGCTTGGCTGGGACGCGGCCGCGCGGGCGGTCGCCGTCGAGGTCGAGCACCCCGCCGACCCCGCGCATGGGGACTACGCAACGAACATCGCGATGAAGCTCACGAGGGCGCTACGCAAGCCGCCGCTCGTCATCGCGGAGGCGGTCCGCGAGCGGATCGCGCTCGGCGATCCGATCGCGGCGGTGGAGGTCGCGAAGCCGGGCTTCGTGAACCTCCGGCTCGCGGAAGGCTGGCTCGCGAACCAGGTCGACGTCATCGTCCACGCCGGCGACCGGTTCGGTCGTAGTGACCATCTCGCCGGAGAGAAGGTCCAGGTCGAGTTCATCTCGGCGAACCCGACCGGCCCGATGACGGTCGCGAACGCCCGTGGCGGGCCGCTCGGCGATGTGCTTGCGAACGTCCTCGCGTTCCAGGGCGCCGTCGTCTCGCGCGAGTACTACGTGAACGACGCGAGCAATCAGGTCGAGCTCTTCAAGCTGAGTCTCGCGGTCCGCTACCGCGAGCTCGGCGGTGCGACCGGCCTCGAGATCCCGAAGGACGGCTACGCCGCGGACTACGTCATCGAGCTCGCGCGACAGCTCCGGGAGGAGGACGGCGCCCGACACGACGGTCTCGCCCTCGACGATCTCGCGCAGGAGCTCGGGCCGCGCGCGCTGCGATCGATCATGGACGGGCACCGGCGGACCAGCGAGCGATTCGGGATGCGTTTCGACCATTGGTACTGGGAATCGAAGCTCAAAGAGAGCGGGTACTACGCCGAGACGCTGGCCGCACTCCGCGAGGCCGGCGCCATCGAGGAGCGCGACGGCGCGATCTGGCTCCGCTCAAAGGAGCTTGGAGAGGACATCGAGAGCGTCATCGTCCGCAGCAACGGCATTCCCACCTACCTCGGGGTGGACATCGCGTACCACCGCGAGGCCTTCGAGAGGCGGGGCTTCGACCGGAAGATCGACATCTGGGGCGCGAACACCCACGGTCACATGCGACGCATGCGGACCGCCATGGCCGCGCTCGGGCTCGCCGAACGGTGGGACGTCGTCATC
>JBKJTV010000190.1:0-2790 GCA_046589985.1 Candidatus Limnocylindria bacterium
CGCGGCCGGAACGCCGGCATGCGCGCTCCATGGCCGGATCGTCGGGCGCGTCACCGACCTGACGGCCGGTGTTCCGCTGAAAGACGTCTGCGTCACCCTCGGTCCGCCGATCCGGTGCTGGACCGCGACGAACGCACTCGGCAACTACATGGTCGACCTCACCCAGCTCGGCCCTGACGGCCAGAATTGGGACCTCTTCTACCTTCGGACCGGCTACGCCACGACGAATAAGACCTACGTCGTGAACGGGGACACCAACGGCGACATGACGCTGCTCTCGAACACCCCGGGTGCCCCGCCGCCCGCCACGACACCGGTCCCCGGACTCGTGCAGCAGCCGATCGCGACGCCGCCGCCGCCGACCTTCACGGTGTATCTCCCGAACATCGTGCGCATGCTCGGTGGCCGCTACGGCTGGCACACGCCGTTCATCATCCAGAACGTCGGCACCGTGAGCACGGACCTCAGCGTGAAGTACTACAAGTTCAGCGACGGCTCGCTCGTCGCGACGCGCATCGCGACCGTCCAGCCCGGCCGCTCGTTCGTCGGCTCGCCGAACGATGAGGGCGACCTGCCGGAGAACACCCAGTTCTCCGTCGTCATCACGTCCGCCGGCGCGCCGGTCGTCGCCGTCGTGAACGAGCACCAGGGCGGCCCCGGCATCACGCCGGAAGCGCTCTCGTACTCCGGCTTCAGCGCAGGCTCGACGAAGGTGAACCTGCCGCTCGTCTCGAAGCTCTCTGGCGGCTGGCTCACCACGATGATCATCCAGAACCTCGGCGGGGCCACGACGACGGTGACCGGCTCCTTCCAGCGGCTCGACGCGGCGGGGACGGCGACGATCAGTCGTGTCGTCCAGCCCGGCCGCTCGCAGTTCATCGATCCGCGGAGCGAGTCCACGCTCATCGCCGGTGGCGAGTACGCCGTCACCTTCACGTCCACCGAGACGTTCGCGGTCGTCGCGAACGCGCACAACGATCTGCCCGGATCCATCGCCCCGATGGGCGACTCGTACAACGGCGTCCCGAACGTGACCGGGACGACGACGTATTCGCCGTATGTGCCGAAGAACACGGACGGCGTCGGCCGCTCGAGCCGGGTCCTCATTCAGAACGCGGGCACGACCGACGCGACGCCCTCGATCACGCTGAAGGCCTTCGTCGGCGGGGCCACCACGACCGTGACGGCTCCGTCGATCCTGCCGGGCACCTCGTTCTCGTTCGTGCCCACCGTCGCCGACGGTGAGTATTCGATCGTCGTCGCCGGCGGCACCTTTGCCGTCATCACGACCGCTATCAGCCCGACGACCGCGATGTTCTACACCGGCACCAGCACGCCGGCCTCGAAGCTCTACCTGCCGAACATCACACGCTCGCTGACCGGGGGGCTCGGGGATCCCGGCTGGACGACGCCGATCCTCATCCAGTCCGCGGACGCGACCGC
The DNA here is from genome assembly GCA_046589985.1 of Candidatus Limnocylindria bacterium. Taxonomy (GTDB): domain Bacteria; phylum Chloroflexota; class Limnocylindria; order P2-11E; family P2-11E; genus JACDAF01. Next base: position 1,444 of record JBKJTV010000190.1, read on the forward strand.
CGCGACGCTGAAGTGGTACCGCTTCTCCGACGGATCGCTCGTCACGACCCAGGCCCTCACGCTCACCGCCGGAGCGACGACGCGCGTCGACCCGCGCAGCGTCACCGGGCTCGCCGATAACACGCAGTACTCGGTCGTCCTGGAATCACCGGGCCAGGTCGTCGCCATCGTCACCGAGCTGAACCTGCTCGCCGGCGACAACGCGATGATCTACAAGGCGTTCCTCCAGCCCTAAGTCGGACGGACGGGGGCTCGCTCGCCTTTATGGCGATGCGGGCCCCCGTCTTGCTCCGCACGCGTTCTCTGAGGAGGTCGTTCAGCAGATGAAGCCCGTCATCCTTTCGCTCATCGCGCTCGTCGCGACGGCCTGCTCGTCGACACCGCTTCCCCTGCCGCCCCTTGGCGGCGCGAGCGCGACGCCGGGATCCGCATCTCCGACTCCCGAGCCCTCGCCGAGCCCGATCGAGGGCGTCATCGTCGTGGCGGCCCTGCCGCCGCCGGCCGAGATCCCGATCGCGGCGCTCGTGGCGACCCCGGTGCCGGCGGCCAGGACCCGCGCGCCCGCGACGCCGACGCCGACCCCTGACCCCGCGATCTGGCGGGTCGAGGGCGTGATCATCGACGACGTCACCCACCTGCCGGTCCCCGACGTCTGCGTCACGCTCGGGCCGGCCGGCTGCCAGCGCGGCAGCCCGCGGACGGACGCGCGGGGCGTCTTCGCCTTCGACGCGCCGCAGATCCCGACGATCTTCTATGACTTCTTCTTCGTGAAGGACGGCTACTGGACGGTCTGGTTCCGGATCAAGCCGGAGGGCCCCTCGGTGTACAACCTGGCGCTCACCAGGCGCTGAGCGAGGCCGTCACATGGACCCGCGCCCGCTCGTTTAATAGGCTGCTGGCATGAGCTCGTTCGCTGGGGGCTACACATCTGCGTTCGCGGCGCTGCGTGACGACGCGGGCCGGACCGCCGGCGCCGTGCCCGAGTCCGGCGTGCTCGCGGACGCGCAGCTCATCGCCCTCGCGCGCGAATCGCACGCGCAGGCCTTCGAGCTCCTGTACGCGCAGTACAAGTCGCGCGTCTACACCTTCCTGCTGCGGATGGTCGTCGACACCGACCTCGCCGATGACATCACGCAGGACGTCTTCACCAAGGCCTTCAAGGCGCTGCCGACCTTCAACGCGGACCACCGCATCCTCTCCTGGCTTTACCGAGTCGCGAACAACGCCGCGATCGACGGCATCCGCCGGCAGCGGCGCTTCGCCTGGCTGCGGATGGGCAACGTGGCCGGGACCCGCGACGAGCCGCGCGCCGCTGACGAGCACGGCCGCGTGCCGGAGCGGGAGCAC
>JBKJTV010000308.1:0-4216 GCA_046589985.1 Candidatus Limnocylindria bacterium
CTCGGTGGAGACGCATCAGACCCACGTCATCGTGCGGATCGAGGGCGAGGGCGCCGTCGGCTGGGGCGAGAGCGTCGCGCCCGAGCTGCCGTGGTACTCCGGCGAGACGCCGCGCACCATCTGGTACGCCCTGACGGAGATCATGGTGCCGCGCCTGCTCGCTGTGGACCTCGCGGGAGCCGAGCAGGTGGAGAGGGAGCTCGCCTGGATCCGTGAGCACCGCATGGCCAAGGCCTCGATCGAGATGGCCGTCTGGGACCTCGCGGCGAAGCGCAAGGGCGTGTCGCTCTCGAAGCACCTCGGCGGGACGCGCGATCGGATCCCGTGCGGCGTCGCGATCGGCCTGCACCCATCGATCGAGGCGCTCCTCGCCCGCATCGACGAAGAGCTCGCCGGCGGCTACCAGCGGGTGAAGCTGAAGATCAAGCCGGGACGCGACACCGAGATCGCGGAAGCCGTGCGCAACCGCTACCCGGAGCTTCCCTTCATGCTCGACGCGAACTCGGCTTACACGCTCGCCGACGCCGCGATCTTCAAGCGGATCGACGCGTATCACCCGACGATGATCGAGCAACCGCTCGGCCACGACGACATCGTCGATCACGCGACACTCCAACGGCAGATGCGGACGCCGATCTGCCTCGACGAATCGATCCACACGGCTGACGACGCGCGTAAGGCGATCGAGATCGGCGCGACGAGGGTCATCAACATCAAGGCCGGGCGGGTCGGCGGCTTCTCGAGCGCGAAGCGGATCCACGATGTCTGCCAGGAGCGCAGCGTGCCCGTGTGGTGCGGCGGCATGCTCGAGATGGGCATCGGGCGCGCGCACAACGTCCATCTCGCGTCCCTGCCGAACTTCTCGCTGCCGGGCGACGTCGCCGCATCCGCGCGCTACTTCGCGACGGAGATCATCGGCGAGCCGTTCACCGTGAGACCGGACGGGACCATGGACGTACCGACCGGACCGGGGATCGGCGTGACGGTGCTGGAGGACGAGATCCGGAAGCTCGCGATCGAGACACGCGAGCTGCGCGGAGGGACGTAGGAGTGCGACTGCGCTACTGGGGCACTCGCGGCTCGCTCCCGGCGCCGGGACCCGACACGGTCCGCTACGGCGGGAACACGCCGTGTGTGAGCGTCCGTGCTGACGACGGCACGCTCCTCATCTTCGACAGCGGCACCGGGGCGCGCGCGCTCGGACTCGAGCTGGCGAAGAGCGGTCCGGTGCGCGCGCATCTCTTCCTCAGCCACACTCACATGGACCACCTCATGGGACTCCCCTTCTTCGTGCCCGCGTTCGTAAAGGGGAGCGAGCTGACGATCCACGGGCCGGCGGGCATCGATCGTCCGCTCCGTGATGCCATCGGCGGGCTGATGGACTACGCCTACTTCCCTGTGCCGCTGGCCGAGCTGGCCGCGCGCATCGAGATCGTCGAGGTCGGCGAGGAGACCCTACAGATCGGGTCGGCGACCATCCGGACACAGCACCTCAACCACACGGCGCCGTGTCTCGGCTATCGGATCGCCCTCGACGGCGCGGTGCTCGCGTATGTGACCGACCACGAAGCCTTCGCGACACCGACCTGGCGTGACGAGGCCGCGCGGCACGCGCTCGACGCCGGCGGCCTGCTCCACGTCGGCGATGCGCGCCACGTGGCCTTCCTGCGCGACGCAGATCTGGTCATTCACGACGCGCAGTACACGGTCCGCGAGTACGAGGTGAAGCACGGCTGGGGCCATAGCACCATCGACTACGCCGTCGAAACGGCACTCGCTGCGGGCGCTCACGAGCTCGCGCTCTTCCACCACGACCCCACTCGTACGGACGACGAGCTCGACGCGCTGCTGGCTGCGTGTCGCGCCAGGGTGGCCGGGTCGGGCCGCGACCTTGCGGTCTACGCAGCGACAGAGGGCGTCGAACGAGAGCTCCGTGGGGCCCCCGGGCTGGTCCTGCCGGACGAAGCGGCGGAGGCGGAGACCACGCGAGTCGAATACGGCGCGCGCGTGCTCGTGGCGGATGACGACGACGACCTCGCCGAGCTGCTGCGTCAGGTGCTCGTCGAGGATGGCTGCACGGTCACCCGTGCGCGCCACGGGGTAGAGGCGCTCCGGCTCGCGCGTGCGGAGCGGTTCGACCTCATCCTCCTCGACCGCCGGATGCCGCAGCTCGACGGATCGGACGTCTGCCGTGCGCTACGCGCCGACCCCGAGCTGCGGCGCGTGCCGGTGCTCATGCTCACCGCGAGCGGTGCCCGCGCGGACATCGCGGCGGGGTTCGCGGAAGGCGCGAGCGACTACATCACGAAGCCGTTCTCGGTCTCGCAGGTGCGCGCGCGTGTGCGCTCGTGGCTCACCCGGGCCGGCCCGGCCTAGCGAGCGGCCTTCGCGGGCTCCTTCTCGGGTACCGGCAGGTCGGGCCAGACCACGACCTCGTCGATGACGGTGCCGAAGGCATCCACGAGCCGGACGTAGTCGCCGCGGTCCCAGAACGTCCGCGCAGCCGCGACCGGCCCCACCGAATAGACGTGCTTGCGGCCGGGCACGAGATCGTCAGGCACGGGGTGCATCGCCGCGCGGATCTGGGACCCGGAGTGGATGCGATAGACCTCATTGGCGCGCACGAAGGCAGGCGAGCCCCAGGTGTAGACCCAGTCCCACTCGACCGGTCGCGCGGTGTCCTTGGTCCAGAGGGCGCGCAGGTGCTGCAGGCGCCAGTTCGCAAGATCGCTGTCGAGGTTCACAAGGACCTCGACCCATTCCGAATTCGCGCGCTCGGGCACGGTGCCCGGCGGCGCCGGCTTGATCGTGAGGATGCGGGCCTTCGCGGCCTCGGTTGGTCTAAAGTCCGCCATCGCGTGAGACGATAATGGAGGTGCGGGCGTGAGGGGCGGAGCGATGAGCCAGCACACGAAGGCGCTCCTGGCGGAAGCCTGCGGGACCTTCTGGTTCCTCCTCATCGGCGGGGGCGCCATCGTCACGAACTTCGCGACGAACGGCGCGGTCGGCCTGATGGGGATCGCGCTCGCGTACGGTCTCGCCCTCTCCGTCGCGATCTCGAGCTTCGGCGCCATCTCGGGCGGCCACTTCAATCCCGCCGTCACGTTCGGGCTCGCCATCGCGAAACGGCATCCCTGGCCACGCGTGCCGACCTACATCGGCGCGCAGCTCGCGGGCGCGCTCCTCGCCGGCATCTTCCTCCGCCTCATCTTCGACTACGCGCCCGCCGCGATCGACGCGTCGCGCCTCGGCACGCCAGGCGTCGGGCCAGGGGTCACGCTGCTCACAGCGATCAGCGTCGAGGCGCTCCTCACGATGTTCCTGCTCTGGGCGGTGTTCGGCGCGGCCGTGTCGCCTAGCGCGCCGAGGATCGCGGGTTTCGGCATCGGCCTCGCCGTGACGGCGGCAATGCTCATGGGCGGGCCCCTCACGGGAGCGTCGATGAACCCGGCGCGCTGGTTCGGCCCCGCGGTCGCGAGCGGCTACCTGCGGGACGGCGCGATCCACATCATCGGACCGCTCTTCGGCGCGGCGATCGCGGGCATGTCCTATCTCTACATCTTCGGCCACCCGGCTCAGCGCGAGCAGATCGAGATCGTTCCTTCGGCGCGTCCAGCCGGACCGTCGAGTGACCGAACACAGCGGCTCTAGCGCCGGCCCGCGAGGGCGAGTGGCTGCCGCCGGCTGCGACGCTGTGATCATTGGCGCCGGCCCGGCGGGCCTCTCCGCCGCGCTGGTGCTCGGGCGGTGCCGGCGACGCGTCGTCGTGATCGACAACGGAGCGCCGCGCAACCGGGCCGCGCGGGCCGCGCACGGCTTTCTCACGCGCGACGGCGCAGCACCATCGAAGATCCTCCGCCTCGGTCGCGCGGAGCTCGCGGCCTATCCGACGGTCGAGCTTCACGCTGGCACTGCGATCACGATCGAGGGGTCGCGCGGCGCGTTCGTCGTGCGCTGCACGGATGGGTCGGCGTTCACCGCGCGACGTCTCCTGCTCGCGACCGGGGTCGTCGATCGACTTCCGGCGATCCCCGGCCTCGTCTCGCTGTATGGGCGCACGGTCCACCACTGCCCGATCTGCGACGCCTTCGAGCATGCGGGTCGGCCCCTTGCGCAATACGGGCGAGGCCGGGCCGGGGTCGACGGCGCCCTCGACCTCCGTGCCTGGAGCGACGACGTCGTACTGCTGACCGACGGGAAGCCGCTCGGCCGTCGG
>JBKJTV010000187.1:0-2519 GCA_046589985.1 Candidatus Limnocylindria bacterium
GTCGCTACATCGAGCGGCGCGCGGACCGCGAGGCGCTCACCCTGGTCGTCGACGATATCCAGTGGGCGGAGCCGGCCATGCTCGACCTGCTCGAGCATCTCGCCGAGTGGACCCGTGCCCCGGTCTATCTCCTGTGCCTCGCGCGCCCGGACCTGCGCGAGCGACGTCCCGGGTGGGGTGGGGGGCTGCTGAACGCCGCCGCGATCCGGCTCGACCCGCTCAGCGAGGAGGAGTCGCGGCGGCTCATCGCACGGCTGCTCGATATCGACGACCTGCCGGATGAGCTGCGGGCCGAGGTCGTCCGCCGCGCCGAGGGCAACCCCCTCTACGTGGAAGAGTTCCTGCGGATGCTCATCGATGCGGGCCACGTGGCGAAGAGCGACGGTCGCTTCGTGGCGACCGCCTCGCTCGCGGAGCTCGAGCTCCCACCGACGCTGCGCGGGCTCATCGCCGCGCGGCTCGACGCCGCGCCCCCCGGCGTGAAGCGTGTGCTCCAGCAGGCTGCCGTCATAGGCAAGACGTTCTGGCCCGAGGCGATCCTGGCCCAGGGTGACCCGGGGACCCGCCTGGAGGAGCTGCTGCTCGACGCCGCGCGGCGCGAGCTCGTGACCGAGCTCGACGAGCGGGGGCTGGGTGGGGGCCGTGCGTGGACCTTCCGCCACATCCTCGTGCGGGACGTCGCGTACGACTCGGTCCCGAAGGAGGAGCGCTCGCGGGCACACGATGCGTTCGGCCGCTGGCTCGAGTCCGCCGCGGCCGCCCGTCTCGATGAGTACGCCGACATCGTCACGTATCACGCCGAGCAGGCGTTCCTGCTCGCGCACGAGCTAGGCGAGCCGGACGCGCCTGCTCTCGGGCGCCGCGCCCTGGACGGCCTCATGGCCGCCGGCCGCGGCGCGAGAGACCGGTCGGATGCGCACGCGGCGCTCGGCTACCACGGCCGCGCGAGCGCGGTCGCCCGCGCGATCGGGGCGCCGGCGAGGGAGCAGGTAGCGGCATCGGGTCTCGCGGCGACCTCGCGCCTTGAGCTGGAGGGCAGCGACGAGGCGCTCGCGGAGCTCCTCGCCCTCATCCCGGAGGCGCGGGCGGCCGGGCCGAGCCAGGCGCTCGTCGGCCTGTTGCTCGCCGCGAGCTTCCATACGGTCGCGGATCCCGCGGGCGCGCAGGCGCTCGAAGCGGAAGCCGTCGCCGCAGCGCGCACTCTCGAAGACCCCGAGACGCTTGCGTTCGCGCTCACCGAGTCGCACTGGACCGCCTGGATGGTCGGGGACCTCGCGGCAGACCGCCGCCGGTTGCTCGAGGCGCTGGAGCACATCCGCGCGACCGGGGCGCGCCGCCGCGAGTTCAGTTGCCTTTGGTGGCTCTCGCTGAACGCATATTTCTCCGGAGACTTCGCGGCGGCCCACGGCTATCACCTTGAAGCCGCCCGGCGGGGCGCGGAGGGCAGCTCGCCGTTCCAGCGCATGTTTCTCGCGAACGGGGGCGCGACCTGGGCCTGGATGGGCGGCGATCTCGCGGCCGCCGAGGCGCTCGCGAAGGAGGAACTCCGCCTCGCCCACGACCTCGGGCTGCGGCAGTACATCGGGGTCGCGTATTGGTGGATCGGGTTCGTGCTTCGCGATAGCGGCGACCTCGCCGGCGCCAGGCGTGCGTTCGAGGAGTCGGTGGTCACGCTCGCGCCCGCGGCGATGCAGGGCTTAAGGGCGGAGGCCCGCGCGCAGCTCGCGCCGGTCTGTCTTCGGCTCGGTGACCTCGACGCGGCGCGTTCGCACGCGGAGACAGCTCGAGCGGAGGTGACGGCGGACGACGCCTTCACCCAGGCCACCAGCATCGGAGCGCTCGCGCAGGTCCGCGCGGCGGACGGCCGAGCAGAGGAGGCCGAGGGGCTGTTCCGGGAAGGCATCGCTGGGATCGCGCGCACCGGCTACGCCAAGGTGCAGGCCGAGCTTCGCCGCAGCTACGGCGCGTTCCTCCTCGACCAGGGCAGGTTCGCGGAGGCCAAGCGCGAGCTCGAGGCGGCACGGACCTTCTTCGATCACGATCTCGTGCGACTGGAGCGGGACAAGACCGACGTGCTGCTCCGGCGCGCTGAGGCTGCGCTCAGCCGCTGAACCTGCCGCTAGTGGCGCTCGCTTCGCACGACGTGCCGCGGGTCGAGCGCATCGCGCAGGCCGTCACCGATGAAGTTGATGGAGACGACCGCGAGGAAGATCGCGAGGCCGGGGAACACCGCGAGCCAGGGAGCCCTCTCCATGTCGCTGGTCGCGTCGCGCAGCATGTTCCCCCAGGAAGGGGTCGGCGGCTGGATGCCGAGGCCGAGGAACGAGAGGGTGCTCTCACTGATGATCGCGCTCGCCACACCGAGCGTCGCGGCGACGATGATCGGCGCCAGCGAATTCGGTAGCAGGTGCCGCAGGATGATCCGCCGGTCCGGGACACCGACCGCGTGCGCGGCGAGCACGAACTCCCGCTCCTTCAGTGACATGAAGGTCGCCCGCACGAGTCGCGACGTCGTCATC
>JBKJTV010000065.1:0-8683 GCA_046589985.1 Candidatus Limnocylindria bacterium
AGTCGGTGGTGATGCGGATGGTGCCGCTCTCGCTGATCGGATGGCCCGCGATGTAGTCCGCCGGGAGGCCCTCGAGCTCGCTCGGGTCAAGCTCCACGGCGCGCACGTCGTTGCGGATGTTGCGCGCGAACTCCTGCGCGATCGTGACGAGCTCCTGGCGCAGCTCGCGGACCCGCTCGCGCTCGGACTCGCCGAGCTCGACACCCGACCGCTTCATGTCGCGGCGCTGGAGGAACACGAGCCGGCGCTCGAGCTCGTCGAGCGTGGCGTCGTCGAGTGCGCCGAGCGCGTCGTAGAGGCCGCGATGCTGGCCTAGCTCGGTCGCGAATCTACTGACCTCCTGGACGATGCTCTCGGCGGACGAGCGTGTCTCCGCGTCGGGATGCACCTCGGAGAGCAGGCCACACTCGGCCCCGGCGGTCGCGAGCTCGCGACTGAGGTCATTCAGTGCGCCGAGCACCTCCGCCTTCCCGCCTGCGGCGTCGGCCCGCTCGATCCGCGCCAGGTGCTGGCGTGCGCGGTCGATCCGCTCGCGATTGCGGGCGGCGAGCCCAGCGGCGGATGTGCTCGTCGTCGGCGTGGACATGCGTCAAGTGTGCATGGGACGTAACGTTCGCGCGTGAGCGAGATCGAGCTCGTCCTCGGGCTCGTGGCGATCGTCGCCGCGCTCGCCGCCGTCGCCCGCCGGATCGGCATTCCGTATCCGCTGCTCATGGTCATCGGGGGCACGGCCATCGGCTTCATCCCCGGCTTGCCGCAGCTCGAGCTCGAGCCGGACATCGTGTTCCTGCTGTTCCTGCCGCCGCTCCTGTATGTGGCGGCCTCGTCCACCTCGATCCGCGACATCCGGGCGAACACCCGGCCGATCGCCCTGCTGGCGGTGGGACTGGTCCTCGCGACGATCGCCGCAGTGGCCGCCGCGGTGCACCTCGCCGTCCCGTCGATCAGCTGGCCGATCGCGTTCGCCCTCGGTGCGATCGTCGCGCCGCCCGACGCCATCGCCGCGACGGCGGTCCTGCAACGCGTCGGCGCGCCGAAGCGGATCGTCACGATCCTCGAAGGCGAGAGCCTGCTGAACGACGCGACCGCCCTCGTCGCCTATCGCCTCGCACTCGCGGCGGCGATCACCGGCAGCTTCTCGGTCGTCGAGGCGGGTGGCCGGTTCGCCGTCGCTGCCCTCGGCGGGGTGCTGCTCGGTCTCGCGGTCGGCTTCAGCGTGACCGAGCTCCGCAAGCGCCTCAGCGACACCTCGGTCTCCATCACCCTGTCGCTCCTCGCGCCGTACGCCGCCTATCTTCCGGCGGAGCAGCTCGGCGTATCCGGCGTCCTCGCGGCGGTCACGGCCGGCCTGTACGTGGGACGGCACGCCTCGCGAACGCTGTCGAGCGAGACGCGGGTGGCTGGCGCGGCCGTGTGGCAGATGGTCGTGTTCCTCCTGAACGGGCTTGTCTTCACGCTCGTTGGCCTGCAGCTGCCGACGATCGTCGCGGGGCTCGGAAGCGTCCCCCTCGGCACTCTGCTGGGTCTTGGCGGCCTCGTGTCGCTCGTCGTGATCGTCACGCGATTCGCCTGGGTGTTCCCCGGCACCTACCTGCCGCGTCTGCTCAGTCCGGCGCTCCGCCGCCGCGATCCGAACCCACCGTGGCAGTGGGTCGTCGTGCTGGGCTGGGCGGGAATGCGTGGCGCGGTCTCGCTTGCTGCGGCGCTTGCGCTGCCGCACGACCTGCCCGAGCGGCCCCTCCTCATCTTCGTGACCTATTGCGTCATCGCCACGACCCTGGTCGGCCAGGGCCTGACGCTGCCGCTGGTGATCCGCGGTCTCGGTGTCACCGTCTCGGACGATACGGAGCACGAGGAGTCGCATGCGCGCGCCGAGACAGCGGAGGCCGCGCTCGCGCGCCTTGCGGAGCTTCGCGGGTCAGCAACAGACCACGGGGAGCTGCTGGACGCGCTGCAGTCGCGGTACGCGCATCAGGCTTCGCATATGCAGGCCCACCACGACGGAGCGATGGGCGAGCCCGAGGAAGAGCTCATCGCCCATCGCCGCATCCGGCGAGAGCTCATCGAGGCGGAGCGCGAGGCGGCCCTCGATCTGCACGCGCGCGGCGCGATCAGCGACAAAGTGCGACGCCGCATCGAGCGCGATCTCGATCTCGAGGAACTTCGCGCCGAGGGCTAGTTTGCGGCCGCTGGTCCGGTTGCCGCCGACGGGGCGGTGGGCGTACCCTGCGCCCGGATGGGAAGCGAGGCACCCCCTGGCCGTGTGCTCGTGGTGGACGATGACCCGGGGATCCGGGAGTTCGTGTGTGCGGCCCTGGGGGACGAGGGGTATGACGTCGCCGAAGCGACCGACGGCCAGGAAGCGCTCGAGCGGTGTGACCGCGTCCGGCCGGACCTGATCCTGCTCGACATGCGCATGCCGGTCATGGACGGCTGGGAGTTCGCGCGCACGTACCGGCAGCGGCCCGGGCGGCACGCCCCGATCGTCATCGTCACCGCGGCCCTCGACGTCGCGAAGGACGCAGCGGAGATCGGCGCGGACGGCTTCCTCGCCAAGCCGTTCCAGCTGGACGAGCTCCTCCAGCTCGTCCAGCGGCACTCCACCCCCCGGACCGCGTAGCGCCGGCCCGCCCACTCGACTGCTCGCCTGACCGGCTGGCACAGGACGTGCCCACATCCGTGCAGTAAAAGGAGGTGACCCCGTTGCTCTGGACGATCATCGCTGTCCTACTGATCCTCTGGCTCCTGGGCGTCGTGGCGCTGCCGACCCTCGGCTCTCTCGTGCACATCCTTCTCGTGCTCGCGCTCATCGTCCTCGTGTACCAGCTCGTCACCGGCCGCAGGGTCGCCTGACAAACACCGAAGAGGCCCGCCGTGATGGCGGGCCTCTTCGGTGGTGCTGACCCGAGCGTTAGTCGCCGCGGTCCTTGTCGCCCTTCTTCGCGGTGTTCTTGGCGGAGACCCGCTTGTCGGCAGTGACCGACTTCCCGGCACTCACCTGATCGTCGGTGAACTGGCCCTTGTCGTCCCGCCGGATATAGCGGGATCCGCCGTCCTTGCCGGGTGTCGTGTCGATCTCCTCGCGTGGCATGGCGCACCTCCAGGTCTGATTCGTCGACTCGGTCCTTCGCACGTGGCGCGCCATTGACGGAGCAAGCGTCCGCCTGCTAACGTCCGTCGGTCCGCGCGGCGGACTGAAGATCACGAAAGGAAGTGGCGCAGCTGGTGTTGACCCTCTTCGCACCGCGCACCGAGGTCGCTCCTCGGATCAGTCTGCCCGCCTTCCGGAGCCATTAGGGCCTAGACCAGGCCTCGCGAGGACTCCGGACCGTGGGCAGAGGCCCACGGTCTTTTTGTTCGCCGATGACGGCGACGTGGGCACGGAGACTCGAAAGGGAACCAAGCGATGGCTCTCGCGACACGCGACTCTCCGCGACCATCCGGCCAGGTGGCAGGGCCGGCCCTGCACGCCCAGGGGGTCAGCAAGTCGTTCCGCGGCTCGCGGAACGCCAAGCAGGTCCGCGCGGTCGACGATGTCTCGCTCTCGGTCCGCCGGGGTGAGATCTACGGGCTGCTCGGCGCCAACGGGTCCGGCAAGTCCACGCTCATCCGGCTCTTCTCGACATTGCTCGAGGCCGACGCCGGCCTGGTCCGCGTGTTCGACCATGACGTGCAGCTCGAGGAGATGGCGGTGAAGCGGCTCATCAACCGGGTCTCCGTCGAGGCGTCCTTCTTCAAGAAGCTGTCGGCCATGGAGAACCTCGTCTACGCCGGACGCCTGTACGGCGTCGACGCAAAGGAGTCCCGTGAGACGGCGTCGAGGATCCTGCGCCGCCTCGGCATCGGGCAGGAGCGTTTCGACGAACCGCTCGAGAAGCTCTCACGTGGGATGCAGCAGAAGGTGTCGATCGCGCGCGCGTTCCTTTCCGCTCCGATGCTGCTGCTGCTCGATGAGCCAACAACGGGTCTGGACATCCGCAGCAAGCGGGAGGTGCAGACGTTCGTGCGCGACCTGCGCGACGAGCACGACGCGAGCATCCTGCTCACCACGCACGACCTCGACGAGGCCGCGAGGCTCGCCGACCGGATCGGGATCATCCACGGCGGGCGCCTGGTGGCCGAGGGCACGCCGGACGAGCTCTGCGGGCAGCACGGGGGCGACCTCGAGTCGGTGTTCATGACGGTGACCGGACGCACGCTGGCCGATGCGGACCGGACCGGCGAAGAGACCGCGTGATGGTCACGACGATCATGGAGCAGCCGAAGCTCGCGTACGCCTTCGTCGAGCGCGCGATCGCGGTCATGCGCCGCTACTGGCTCTGGGAGCTCGTGTGGGTCGTCTACTCGATCACCACGTCGCTCTCGGTCACCTACATCGCGCTCGCGGCACCGGCGGTGACCGGCGAGCTGGTCGACCCGGCCACGACGTCCCGGTTCGTCCTCTACCTGCTCGTCGGCACCATCGCCTGGCGCTTCCTGGGCATCGTGTTCGAAGAGATCGCCGAGATCATCGCCTGGGAGAAGTGGGAGGGCACCATCGAGTACACGTTCATGGCGCCGGTGCCGCGGCTCACGCATCTCGTCGGCATGGCGACCGGAACCGTCATCCGCGCATCCGTCATCAGCGTGCTCGTGCTGTTCGCCGTCATGCTCTTCGTCGACGTCGACCTCTCACGAGCCAACGCGCTCTCGGCCGTCATCCTCCTGGGCGTCGGGACCATCGCGTTCATCGGCCTCGGCATCGGCTGCGCGATCTTCCCGCTGCTGTGGACCGAGAAGGGCCTGCAGATGGGCTACATCGTCCAATCGATCACGCTCCTGGTCTCGGGCGTCTACTACCCGACGACGGTCCTCCCCGGCTGGCTCCAGGCGCTCTCCGTCATCTCGCCCGCGACCTACGTCATCGAGGGGATGCGTCGCGCGCTCCTCGACGGTGCCGATCTCGTCTCGCTCTGGCCGCTGGTCTGGCCCGCGCTCCTCATCGGAGTGCTCTCCATCCCGATCAGTCTGCGATCGTTCATCTGGGCGGAGCGCTACGCCAAGAAGACCGGGCGTCTGAAGCGCAGCGGCTAGCTCTCGCGCTGCAGGTGTGCTCTGGACGTGGCGGCACGCCACGCCCGCGAACCCGCGCGCCGTTGATTACATTTTCCAGGCAATGCAAGTGCCGCCGCCGCCCGTGACACCACACGAGGACGTCATCGATACGTACTTCGGCGACGAGGTGACCGACCCGTACCGCTGGCTCGAGGACGCCGCGAGCGTGCGCGTCGCTACGTGGACCGAGGCGCAGAACGCGCACACGCGCGCGATCCTCGACACCCTTCTTGAGCGCAAGTCCATCGCGGCGCGGTTGCGCGATCTTCTCGCGGTCGGCCTCCTTGCGACCCCGCGTCCCGTGGCGGGCCGGATCTTTCACATCCGGCGCGAGGGCGCGCAGGCGCAGGGCATCCTCTACGTGCGCGACGAAGTCAACGGCCGCGATCGGGCGCTCGTCGACCCGAACGAGCTCGACCGCAGCGGGCTCACCACGCTCGACTGGTATTACCCGTCGCCCGACGGGCGGCTCGTCGCGATCGGCCTGTCGCGCGGCGGCACGGAGATGTCGACTCTGCACATCCGCGACGTGGCGAGCGGGAAGGATCTCGGGATCGCGATCCCGCACACCCAGCGGTCGCAGGTCGCGTGGGCGGGGGAGGGCTTCTACTACGTCGTCCATCCAGCGCCTGGCACGGTCCCGCCGGGCGACGAGCACTACTACCGACGCGTCCGCTATCACGAACTGGCTTGGGCCCCTGGCAGCGGAGTAGCCGGAGGCAGCGAAGCGGACAGGGATTCCCGAGCGAGGGCTTCGCCCGACCGAGGGGAGCAGGACGAGCTTGTCTTCGGGGAGGGCCGCGCGAAAGAGGACCTCATCGGTGTCCAGGCCTCGCCCGACGGGCGCTGGGTCGTGTTCTCCGCCTACCGGGGCTGGGTGACGAACGATCTCTACCTGCTCGACCGCGAGCATCCCGAACGCGGACTGGCGATCGTCGTCGAGGGAGAGGACGGGCTCTCGGCCGCGCAGCCCGATCGCGACGGTCTGTGGATCCACACGAACGTCGGCTCGCCGAACTACCGGATCGTCCACGCGTCCTACGAACGGCCGCGCGAGTGGCGTGAGGTCGTGCCGGAGGGCGAGCACGCGATCGTCGAGTTCGATCTGACCCGCGGCCACGTCCTCGTCCACCGGCTCGACAGAGCGACCTCGCGGCTCGCGGTCTGGCGCCGCGACGGCACTCTCGACCGCGAGGTGCCGCTCCCGGGGATCGGCGCGCTCGCGCCGAGCATCCCGGGCCCCGGGATCTCAGCTGATGCGAAGAGCGACCTCGCCTGCTTCACGTTCCAGTCGTTCGCGGTGGCACCGCGTGCCTATGCCCTCGACGCGAGCGCCGGTGAGCCGCGCCTCATCGTGGAGATGGAACAGCCGGCGGTGCGCTCGCCGATCGTGGTCGACCAGACGACGTATCGATCCAAGGACGGGACCGAGGTGCCGATGTTCCTCGTCCATCGCGCGGATGTGCTGCCGACCGGCGCCGTTCCGACCGTCGTCACGGGCTACGGCGGGTTCAACCTCCCGCGGGTCCCGACGTACACCGCGTCGGCGATCCTGTGGGCCGAGCGCGGCGGGGTCTTCGCCCTCGCGAACCTGCGCGGCGGGAGCGAGTTCGGCGAGCGCTGGCACCGCGCCGGAATGCTCGGCAACAAGCAGAACGTGTTCGACGACTTCAACGCGGCGGCAGAGCACCTCGTCGCATCCGCCTGGACCAAGCGCGAACGCCTCGGTGCGTTCGGTGGCTCGAACGGCGGCCTCCTCATGGGCGCCGCTATCACCCAACGGCCCGACCTCTACGGCGCGATCGTCTGCCTGGTGCCGCTCCTGGACATGCTCCGCTACCAGCACCTGCTCATCGCGCGGTTCTGGATCGCGGAGTACGGATCCTCCGAGGATCCGGAGCAGTACCGCTGGCTCCGCGCCTACTCGCCGTATCACAACCTGCGTGAGGGGCAGCACTACCCGTCGATCCTCTTCACCACCGCCGAAGGGGATAGCCGGGTGGATCCGATGCATGCCCGGAAGATGGCCGCGCTGCTTCAGGCGCATCCCGGTGCGGAGCTGACACTCCTCCGCGTCGACCGCGACGCCGGCCATGGCGTCGGCAAGCCGCTCGCCAAGCAGGTTGACGACCTCGCCGACCAATGGGCGTTCCTGGCGTGGCGCCTTGGAGGTACAGTCGAAGCGTGAACATCCTTCGGTACCTGCGCGAGGAGGCGAAGCAGTACGAGTGCACGGCCTGCGGCGCGAATCACGCGCGCTCCGAGATCAAGCTCGTCGGACGCGTCGAGTCAGCCTGGATCGTGCGCGTCATCTGCCACTCGTGCCAGACCGAGTTCCGGCTCCTCGTCGTCGTCGATGAGACGAAGGCTGGCGCCACGAAGAAGGATCACCCGAGCGCCGCGCGGCGCAAGCCGCCCGTAACGCTCGACGAGGTGCTGGACGCGCACGAATTCCTCCGCACCTACGAGGGAGCCCTCGACGACCTGCTCGCGGTCCAGGCGCGCGCTGGACGCCCGAGCGCGACGGAGCGGAGCACGGACCCGACCTAGCTTGGCCAAGCAGAACGCGATCGTGACGGGGTGGGGTTTTTACACACCTTCGCGCGTCGTCACGAACTTCGATCTCGAGAAGCTCGTCGATACGTCAGATCAGTGGATCACCGAGCGGACCGGCATCAAGGAGCGCCGTTTCGCGGCTGACGGAGAGGGCACCGCGACCATGTCGACTCGCGCCGCACGCATGGCCCTCGAGCGCGCCAAGATGAAGCCGTCCGAGGTCGAGTTGATCATCGTCGGCACGCTGACACCCGACTACCTCATGCCCGCGACCGCGTGCCTGGTGCAGAACGCACTTGGCGCCGAGCGCGCCGGGGCCTTCGACATCGAGGCGGCCTGCACATCGTTCGTTTCCGGCCTCGCGATCGCGAACGGGATGATCGTCGCCGGCTCCGTGAAGAACGCGGTCGTCATCGGCGCCGAAACGCTGTCCCGGATGCTCGACATGAAGGACCGCACCACCTGCGTCGTCTTTGGTGACGGTGCGGGCGCGGTCGTGCTCGAGGCGTCGAACGCGTCAGTGGGCATCGAGTCGACCGTGCTTCACTCCGACGGCTCCAAGGGGAATTTGCTCTCTGTCGAGGCAGGCGCCTCGCGCGTGCCGGCGACCCACGAGACCGTCGACAAAGGACAGCATTTCATCCGCATGCAGGGCGGCGAGGTCTTCAAGATGGCCGTGAAGTCGATGGCCGATGCCGCCGAGGAGGCCATCGCGGCCGCCGGGCTCGAGCTCAAGGACATCGACATCGTCATCCCGCACCAGGCCAACCGACGGATCATCGAGGGCGTCGCGAAGCGCCTGGACATCCCGATGTCGAAGGTCTTCATGAACCTCCAGAAGTACGGGAACACCTCCTCCGCCTCGATCCCGATCGCGCTCGCCGAGGCCGCGGACGAGGGCCGGCTCCGGCGTGGCGACAAGGTCCTGCTGGTCGCCTTCGGCGGAGGCTTCACCTGGGGCGCCGCCGTGCTCGAGTGGTGGGGCTCGCCGCTCCCCGACCACCGCGAGCCGGGACTCAGGGAGCGTGCCGCC
>JBKJTV010000312.1:0-4158 GCA_046589985.1 Candidatus Limnocylindria bacterium
ACCGGAAGCACGAACGGGACCGTCGTGAACGGCACGAAGATCTGGCAGCGCGAGCGCATGCACTACGGAGACGAGATCACCATCGGCCGGATCGGGCTGCGCCTGGAACAGGCATGAGTTGCTCTCTCGGCCGGCGACCGGCGACGTTGCCTCGGTCGGCCGCCGGCCGAGGGCCGTTCTGATGCTCAGGTTCAAGGCCGCGTCCCGCTACGGCGAGCTCCGGCTGCTGACACTGGTGGCCGCTCTGCTCGTCACCGGCTACGTCGCGGTCGTCGCGTCCGCCGCGTCGACGTTCAACGCGACGCCGGTCATCGTCCCGGTCACGTTCCTGGCACTCGCGATCGGCCTGCACCTGTTCCTGGTGGCGAAGGGCGTGCGCGGCGACCAGCTCCTGCTGCCGCTCGCCCTCGCGCTCACGGCGATCGGGCTCGTCGAAGTGCAGCGGCTCGCGCCGGAGCGCCTCGCGCTCCAGCAGCTCACCTGGTGCGCGCTCGCGGCCGCGGCGTTCGTCGGTGCGATCCTCTTCCCGCGGGATCTCAGCGTGCTCCAGCGCTACAAGTACACGTGGGCTCTGCTGGGATTCGTCTTGCTCGTCTCACCGCTGCTCCCCGGCATCGGCCGCGAGATCAATGGAGCGCGCATCTGGATCGGCATCGGCGGTCTCTTCCAGTTCCAGCCATCCGAGGCGGTGAAGATCCTGCTCGTCGTCTTCTTCGCCGCGTATCTCGAGGAGCACCGTGAGATGCTCTCGTCGTCGCCGCGCCGCTTCGGCCCCGTCCCGGTACCGCCGGTCCCGTACCTGCTGCCGATCCTCTTCATGTGGGCGATCGCGATGGTCGTCATGGTCTTCGAGAAGGACCTCGGCGCGACGCTCCTCTTCTTCGGGATCTTCCTCGCGATGCTGTACGTCGCGACGGGTGAGCCGTTCTACACGCTCATCGGCGCCGCGATGCTCGTTGCGGGCGGCGTTGTCGCCTACCAGGTCTTCGGGCACGTGCAGGCGCGCGTTGACACGTGGCTCGCGCCGTTCGCCGAGGAGTCGCGCTTCGGTCCAAGCTTCCAGCTCGTGCAGGGCCTCTTCGCGTTCGCGAATGGCGGCCTCGTTGGTGCGGGCCTTGGGAACGGGATGCCCGAGCGGATCCCCGTCGTCTGGAGCGACTTCGTCTTCGCGGCATTCACCGAGGAGACCGGATTTCTCGGCGGGCTCGCGCTCCTCGCGCTCTACCTCGTCTTCGTCTACCGCGGCATGCTCATCGCGGTCCGGGCGCCGACGCCGTTCCTGCAGCTTCTCGCGTCCGGGCTCTCGTTCATCGTCGCGTTCCAGACGCTCGTCATCGTCGCCGGCAACGCGAAGCTCATCCCACTCACCGGCGTGACCCTGCCGTTCGTGTCGTACGGCGGGAGCTCGCTCGTGACGAACTTCCTCCTCACCGCGCTGCTCATCCGGGTGAGCGACATCACCGCACGAGTGCGGGGCAGGCCTTAGTGGTGCCCAGAAAGGTGCTGCTGGGCGCGATGCGCGGTCTGTGCGCGGCGATCTCGGGGGTTCCTTCCGAAGAGGGGCCCGAGATCGGGAAGCGCACAGACCCGCGTCGCGCCGGCGCACGGGAGCTCAGCGCATGAGACCGATCGCCGCGAACATCCGCACGCTCACGCTCGTGATCGCGATCGCGTTCCTCATGACCTCCCTCGGGGTGGGGTACTGGACTCTCGTCGCGGCCGAGGACCTCTCGAACGACCCGTTCAATCCGCGGCTCCTCGCGGCGTCGATCGATCGCCCGCGCGGCCGCATCCTTGATGCGAAGGGCGGTGAGCTCGCGGTGAGCCGGCAGACCCCCGACGGCTGGCGGCGCAGCTATACGGACCGCTCGCTGGCGCAGGTCACCGGCTATGCCTCCTTCAAGTACGGCGCAGCGGGGATCGAGGGCGCGTACGGCGGATCGCTCATCGGCCAGGACCCGGCGGATCCGCTTGGGCGGATGCGCGCCCGGTACTTGAAGCAGCTCGCCGATCCTGGCGCGGTGCAGCTCGCGATCGAGCCGGAGCTCCAGAAGGCCGTGGTCGCGGCGCTCGCCGGACGGCGCGGCGCGATCGTGGTGCTCGATCCGCGGACGGGCGCGGTGAGAGCGTCGATGAGCCTGCCGAACTACGTGCCGTCGCTCGTGTCCGATCCGGTGCAGCAAGACGTCGCGTGGACACAGCTGAGCGAGAACACGGAGCGGCCGCTCATCAACCGCGTGGCGCAGGGCCTCTACCCGCCCGGCTCGACGATGAAGGTCATCACCGCGGCGGCCGCGCTCGAGAGCGGGATCGACCCAAAGAGGAAGATCCGTGTCGACGACCCGTTCCAGGCCGACCCGTCGTGGGGCACCTACCGCGTGCGCTCGTCGTCCGCGGCGCACGGCGACTTCGACCTCTCGCTCGCGATGCAGCGTTCCGAGAACATCTACTTCGCGAAGGTCGGGCTCGAGATCGGCGGCGCGCGGCTCGCGGAGTACGCGGGGAAGTTCGGCCTCGGCACGGCCCCGAAGTGCGATCTGCCCGCCGCACGTGGGCAGCTCTCTAACTCCGGCTCGCTCGACCGACCGACGCTTCTCGCGGACACGGCGTACGGCCAGGGCGAGCTGCTCGTCTCACCGCTCCAGATGGCGCTTGTCGCAGCAACGATCGCGAACGGCGGAGTCATGCCGACACCGCACTACGCGACCGCGGTGAAGGACGGGTCCGGTGCGGTCATCCGCACGATCCAGCCCGGACCGGTCGGCCAGGTGATCCGGCCAGAGACCGCGAAGACCGTGACTCAGGTGATGGTCGATGCGGTCCAGGCGCCGGGCGCCTTTGCCTTCGCCGCCAGGGTCGCCGGGGTGAACGTCGCTGGGAAGACAGGCACGGCCGAGAACCCGAGCGGCGCGCCGCACGGGTGGTTCATCGGCTTCGCGCCCGCCGAGGCACCGACCGCCGTGGTCGCGGTGCTGCTCGAGAATTCCCCCAAAGGCGGCGAGGATGCCGCCCCGGTCGGCGGAGCCGTCCTCAAGGCGGCCCTCGGCAGATAGCCGCGGCTCGGGCGTCGCTCGTGCGGAACTCGCGCCTTCTCTCTTTTGTATTTGAACCATTACGCCGCTTCGCACGTTCTAGGAGACAGGGCCGCTGCGGTCCCAGCACTTACCATCTACCAAGGCGCGGGCATTTCTTGATCTTGATCTTGATCTTGATGAGGGGGAATTCGTGACGGGGAACGAGCTGAGCCAGAAGGCCAAGGCCGTCGTCGACAACGTCGAGAAGGCCATCTTCGGGAAGCACCATGAGGTCTCGCTCGCGCTCGTCGCGCTGCTCTGCCGCGGGCACATCCTCGTGGAGGACGTTCCGGGCACCGGCAAGACGGTCCTCGCGAAGGCGCTCGCGCGATCGCTCGGGTGCTCCTTCCGCCGCATCCAGTTCACGCCTGACCTCCTTCCCTCCGACGTGACCGGTGTCGCGATCTACAACCAGCGCAATCAGACCTTCGAGTTCCGGCCGGGACCGGTGATGAGCCAGATCGTCCTCGCCGACGAGATCAACCGCGCCACGCCGAAGACGCAATCCGCGCTCCTCGAGGCGATGGACGAGCAGCAGATCACCGTCGATGGCACGACGTACCAGCTGCCCGATCCGTTCCTCGTCCTCGCGACGCAGAACCCGATCGAGTACGAGGGCACCTTCCCGCTTCCCGAGGCGCAGCTCGACCGCTTCTTCCTGCGTGTACAGCTCGGGTACCCGACAGAGAAGGAAGAGGTCGCGATCCTCGACGCGCAGCGTCTCCAGCACCCGCTCGAGACCCTCGGCCAGGTCCTCTCGGCCGACGAGCTCATCGAGGCGCAGCACTACGTGAAGGAGGTCCACCTCGCGCCGGCCGTGAAGACGTACGTCGTGAGCGTGGTCACCGCGACACGCTCGCACCCGGACGTGTACCTCGGCGCGTCGCCCCGCGGCTCACTCGCGCTCGCTCGCGCGGCGCAGGCATTCGCGGCGCTCAACGGGCGCGACTACGTCCTGCCTGACGACGTGAAGGCGCTCGCCGCGCCTACGCTCGGACACCGCCTCATCCTCCAGCCGCAGGCACGGCTCAAAGATCTGGCGGCGACCACCGTCATCGCGGAGGTGCTCGCGAGCGAGCGCGAG
>JBKJTV010000331.1:0-4983 GCA_046589985.1 Candidatus Limnocylindria bacterium
CCGCGGGTCGTCGAGCAGCTCAGCCCGGTCATCCCGTTCGTCAGCCAGACCGCGTCCGGCGCCGGTCTCACCGTCTTCACGCTCAACCAGCTCATCTTCGGCATGCTCATCGTCGGCTTCCTCGTGGCCGAGCCGCAGGGCCTCGCCGGGATCTGGGCGCGCCTGCGCCTCTACTTCCGGACCTGGCCCTTCTCGTACTGAATCCGCCCACCGGCTTGCGACGGTACCCATAATCGCCATGCCGCCGTACGCGGCGGAGCGCGTCCACGGCGGGAAGCCGCCGGAGGTGGAGGGAACGTGACAACGAGATACCTGCGCGTCATCGCCCTGCTCACGATCGCGATGCTCGTCGTGACGGGCTGCCGGAGCGAGGTGAAGACCTCGGTCGGCGTCGAGGCGAAGGTCATCAGGCTCGGCCAGATCACGCCGCTCACCGGCGCCGTCGCGGTCATCGGCAAACCGCTCACCCGCGGCCACGAGGTCTACTTCCAGTACGTGAACGAGGTCCTCGGTGGTGTCGGCCAGAAGCTGCCGAAGGAAGAGCGCTTCAAGGTCGAGCTCATCACGCTCGACTCGCAGTACCTGCCGAACATCCAGGTCCAGCAGTACAACGCACTGAAGGACAAGGTCCTCATGATCGCCCAGTCGTTGGGCACCGCGCACACGAACGCGATCCTCGCGCAGATCAACGAGGACAAGATCCTCACCGCCGCCGCGACGCTCGCGTCGGACTGGCCGAGGCAGAAGTACATCGTGGCCACCGGCGCGCCCTACCCGGCCCAGTTCATCAACGTCGCCCAGTACCTGAAGGACAAAGGCGTCACGCCGAAGGCCGGCATCATCTACCAGGACGACGACTACGGCGCCGACGGTGTGAAGGGCCTCGAGTTCGCGGCGAAGCAGTTCGGCTTCCAGATCGTCGCCCGCGCCTCCTACAAGTCGGGCGACACCTCCTTCGGGGCGCAGGTCACGGCGATGCGCACCGCCGGCGCGGACCATGTCTTCCTCGCGACGCTCCCGGCGGCGACCGGCCCGATCATCGGCACCGCGGCGACGCTCAGCTACGCCGCGCAGTTCATCGGCCTCTCGCCGTCGTGGATCGGCGCCCTGACCGGCACGGCGGCGCAGCCGTCGCCGATCCTCCCATACCTCCAGCGCTATATGTGGGTGGTCACCGACGCCCAGTGCGCCTGGGGCGACACCAAGGCGGGCTGCGAGGGAATGAAGGAGCTCATCGAGAACCACGCGAAGTACGGGAAGGACCAGCCGCCCGACTACTACTTCATCTTCGGCTACACGCAGGCGCGGGTCGTCCACCAGATCCTCGAGAAGGCGGTGGAGCAAGGCGACCTGACGCGGGCGGGCGTGGTGAAGGCGTTCGAGTCGCTCAAGAACGTGAACATGGGCGGGCTGCTCAACCAGGTCTCGTATGGGTCGGAGTGCAAGGACAAGATCCCGGCCACCGGCTCGACGATCTGGAAGATCGACCCGGCGCAGCCGATCTCGCTTGCCAGCGTTGCGACGCTGGACAGCCCCGCGGTCAAGCAGTTCCAGTTCTGCCAATAGCCGGTTGAGGCGGGGGCCGGTCGCCGGCCCCCGCCTCAGGCTCGGCCGGATGGTATGGTCGCGACCAGGGGAGCGCCGGAGGTGGCGATGGCGCTCGACACGGCGGAACAGGCACCGCGGCTCCTCGCGACAGCGGACGTGGGCGAGCCGCTCGAGGTGGTCACGCACGTCGGGCGCGACGTGCTGGCGAATGCCGCTCATTTCGCGACCGTGCCGAAGGCCGTCTACGAGTACGTCTCGAACTCCATCGACGCCACGCCGCCCGGGCGGGCCTGCACGGTCCGGGTCGACATCGCCGCGAGCGGCCCGCAGCGGCGGATCACGATCGCGGACGACGCCTCCGGCATGTCGCGTGAGCTCCTCCGCTCCTTCTTCACGATGCACGGCGAGAACGTGCAGCGCCGGGCCGGCCGGAAGGTCCGCGGCCGCTTCGGCACCGGCAAGATCGCGGCGTTCGGGCGCGCCGACCGGCTGCGCGTCGACACGGTGCAGCGAGGCCTGCGGAACGTGGTCGAGCTCGCGAAGTCGGACCTCGAGAACGCCAGCCCGGGACGGCCGATCCGCGTCCGCGAGCTCGCGATCGACGAGCCGACCGACGCGGCCGACGGCACGCTCGTCTCCATCGAGGGACTCCATCGCGGGACCCGTGTCGACCGGGCCGAGATCGTCCGCTATCTGCAGCGCCAGCTCGGCCGGCACCTCGTCCAGCACCGGGTCAACGTCGAGGGCGACCGCGTCTCCTACGCACCACCGGATGCGCTCGAGGAGCACCGTTTCGCCTCACCCGATCGGCTCACCGAGCTCGCCGCTGGACCGCTCGAGCTCGTCGTGCGGATCGCCGCGCGGCCACTGACACCCGAGGAGAACGGGATCGCCGTGCTCTGCAACGGCTTTCTGAACGCGATGACGCTCGCCGGCTGTGAAGGCAAGCCGGAGGCGCAGTACCTCTTCGGCGAGATCGAGGCCGCGGTGCTGGACGACGACCGCTCCCCCGTGCCCGCCTTCCTCGCCACGCGCGACCTCACGCTGAACCCCTGGCATCCGACCGTCGCCGAGCTCCTGCCCTGGGTGCGTGCGTCGATCGAGACGGTGCGTCGCGAGCTCGTGCGCCGTGCCGGCGACCGCCGCCGGGCAGCGGAGCAGCAGGAGCTCGAGCAGCTGGGGGACGACATCAGCACGCTCCTGAACGCGATCTACCGCGGCGAGCGGGTGCGCCTGGTGAAGGGCGCACCGCGCGACGCGGCGCCGCAGGTGGAGGAGCCGGAGATCACGCCCGCGCCGCCCGCGCCGCCCGCGGCGGCCCGGGCTTCACGGCGCGACAAGGGCATCGCCACGGGACCACGTCCACCCCGCGCGCCCGTCGAGCCCCCGCCGCTCGTCGAGCCGGCGGGTCCGACGCTCGGTGGCGGCGCGTACGGCACGTTCCAGGTGCTGTTCCGGCACGCCGGCGAGGCCAGCCCACGGGCGTTCTACCGGCCGGATGAGCGCGGCATCGTCATGAACCTGGATCATCCGGAGGCCATCGCGTCGCTGCGGAACGGTGGGCCGAACTCGCCGTTCTTCGCCCATTACTGCTATCGCACGGCAATGGAGGAGTTCACGCTCGCGATGGTCGCGGATCTCGGCTACCCGGACGCGCCTGAGATCGCGCGCGAGATCCGGGAGCGGTCTGACAAGTACTCGCGTCAGTTCGCGCCGGCGATCCTGCGCCTCGCGCTCGGCTCCGACGACGTGGAGGCACCCGCGTCCGACTGACCGTACCCTCTAGTGAGACGTGGAGGGAGCGAGATGAGCATCCAGCGCATCGGCGTCGTCGGGTTCGGTCTCATGGGCTCGGGCATCGCGCAGGTGTGTGCGCAGGCGGGCTACGACACGCTGGTCCGCGATGTCGAGCAGCGCCTCATCGACAAGGGCTTCGAGCGCATCGACAGCTCCATCGCCCGCATGGTGAAGGGCGGCAAGCTGAGCGAGGCCGACGCGAAGGCCGTGCGTGGCCGCCTGAACAGCACGACCTCGCTTGCGGACTTCAAGGACCGCGACCTCGTCATCGAGGCGGTCGTCGAGGTGATCGATGCGAAGACAGCGGTCTGGGACGAGCTGGACCGCGTCTGCGGCGCCGAGACGATCTTCGCTTCGAACACCTCGAGCCTGACGATCGTCGAGATGGCGGCGAAGACGAGGCGGCCCGAGAAGTTCGCGGGGCTCCACTTCTTCAACCCCGCCCCGATCATGCCCCTCGTCGAGATCGTCCGCGCGATCACGACGAGCGACGAGACCATCGAGGCGCTCCGGCAGTTCGTCGGCTCGCTCGGCAAGACCGGTGTGGTGTGCAAGGACACGCCGGGCTTCATCGTGAACCGGCTCATGGTCCCCTATCTCCTCGGCGCGATCCGCGCGCTCGAGCAGGGCGTGGCGTCCGTGGAGGAGATCGACCAGGCCGTGAAGCTCGGCCTGCGGCACCCGATGGGACCATTCGAGCTCCTCGACTACACCGGCCTCGACATCAACCTGCACGTCGCGAACATCTTCTTCGACGAGTTCAAGGATCCGAACATGGCGCCGCCCGCGCTCCTGAAGAGGATGGTCCTGGCGGGCCGTCTCGGCGCGAAGTCCGGACGGGGGTTCTACGAGTACGACGAGAAGGGCCAGCGCAAGGCGCCGAAGTGACTCCTGGTATCCACCCTGACGCCGTCGCCGCAGCACGCGAGCACACCGACCGCGTCAAGGCCGCCGTGTGGGCAGCGCTCGCGGGGATCTCGCAGGCGGTCATCGTCCTCTTCGGTCACCTGGCGTATCCGTACGTGCGCGATCTGCTCCTCGGCCCGGCGTACCTGCTGCTCCTTCCGGCGATCGCGCACCTGCACATCAGGCACTCCAGCGTGCGCATCAGTGGTGCGACGCTCGCGATGGTCGCTGGCGTCGCGGCGGCGCTCATTGGCATCGCCGGGGCGTTGAACGTCGACGCGCAGCCCGCGGCGATGTTCGCGCTGGGCCTGTGGTGGTGGACCATCGGCAAGCTCTGGGCGGAGACCGGCGTCCTGTCGCGCACGTTCGGCAGGCTCACCGCAGGCGGGGGCGCGCTGGTGCTGGTCGCGTCGTTCGTCGCCTCGGGGCTCGCACCGCTCACCGCGCTCATTCCGGGCGTGCCCGAGCTCGCGCTCTGGGAGGCCTCGCGCGGCGCGCTCGCGGTCTGGTCGCTCGTCCTCGCGCTCCGCCTTTGGCAGCCGCTCGAGACGCGCGAACGGGTCTTGATGGCCCTGCCGAGTGAGACGCCGGCGAGGACGGCAATGAGCCCGAGGAGCACCGAGCCCGCGAGATTCGCGACGGCCAGTGGCCAAGCGCCGTCCTGCGCGAGGCGCAACGAATCGAGCATCAGGGTGGAGAACGTGGTGTAGCCACCGAGGAAGCCGATGCCGA
>JBKJTV010000018.1:0-4442 GCA_046589985.1 Candidatus Limnocylindria bacterium
CTCGCGCGCGAGCAAGGAGGAGATCCTGCGGGCGCGCGAGCGGCTGCCCGACGACCGCATCGCCGTCGAGTTCCGCAACGCGACCTGGATGTCGGACGGCAACCGCGACGAGACGCTCGCATTCCTCCGGAGCAACGGCCTGACCTATGTATCGGTCGATGAGCCACAGGGATTCCCGTCCAGCATCCCGCCCGTGCACGCGGTGACGAACGAGGAGCTCGCGATCGTCCGCTTCCACGGCCGCAACGCCACGACCTGGAAGGCGCCCGGGCTCACCGCGGCAGAGCGGTTCAACTATCGGTATTCGGTCGCGGAGCTGAATGAATGGGTCCCGAGGATCCACGAGCTCGCGAGCGAGGCGAAGGAGGTCCATCTCCTCATGAACAACTGCTACGGGGACAAGGCCGTGAGGAACGCAGCGGAGCTCGGCGCGCTCCTCGACGCGCAGCGGGAATAGGCGGGCCGCCGAACGTTGTTCGGGCGGTGGTGAGCATGAAGATCGGCCCCCGGCTGCGAGCCTTTGCGAGTGAGGTCATGCCCGCCATCCTTGGGACCACCCGGAGCGACGGCAGCGTGCAGCTCAATCCAGTCTGGTTCGAGGTCCTGGGTGACAGCATTCTCGTGAACGGCAGCACCGAGCGAGCGTGGCTGAAGCACGCGCAACGCGACGGTGGGCGGGTCACCCTCCTGCTCGTCGATCCGAAGAACATGTGGCGATGGGCCCAGCTCCAGGGTCGCGTCGTTCGCACCTCGACCGAACGCGCCGGCGACCACATCGACCATCTCTCCATGCGCTACCTCGGCACGCCATACAGGGCCCCCAAGACGGATCGGCTCACCATCGAGATCGCGCCTGAGCGCGTCACTGGCTACGGCCCCGAAGGAGCCTGGGATTTGAGCGCGGGCTAGCATCGCGGCGTGCCCCACCGTCCCCTTCGGGACTTCATCCCGACCGAGCAGATCCGCCAGATGGCGCACACGACCCGTCGCTACGCGGGGCCCTCCGCCCTCGCGCTCTCGCCGGACGGGCGCACGCTCGCCTACGTCTCGGACCGCAGCGGGACCTACTGCGCGTGGACCATCCCCGTCGCGGGTGGGCAGCCCGCTCTCGCACTCGAGGTCGAGGGCGGCGCGGTGCGCAGCCTCTGCTGGCCGGCGACGGGCGACCTCATCGGGGCGGTCGACCGCGGCGGCACCGAGCGCTGGCAGCTGTTCGTCACCCGCTCCGACGAGCGCATCGAGCCTCTCTCCGTGTCGGATGGCGACGCGGTCCAGCACCTGCTCTCGTGGAACGCGGCGTCGCCCGACGGCCGCTGGCTCGCGATCTCGAGCAACGCCCGCGACCGGGCCGATGTCGACCTCGTCCTCATCGACACGACGACGAAGGAGCAACGCGCTCTCCTCACCGGGCCGTACTGGCACGTCGCCGGAGGCTGGTCGCCCGACGGTCGCTCGCTCCTTGTGATGCGCGTGAACGACAACACCGACCAGACGCTGCTCTGGGTCGATATCGCGACGGGCGTACCGAGGGAGATCACCCCGCACGACGGCGATGTCCAGAACGTCCCGGCGGGCTGGGATGCGCAGGGCCGTGCGCTCACGATGAGCGACGCCGGCCGCGAGCACCTGGCGTTCGTCGCGCTCGATGCCGATCACACGCGCACCGCGATCGACGAGCCCGAATGGGACGTTGAGCTCGCGGTCTCGTCGGCCGACGGCCGGGTCCAGGTCTGGTCCGTGAACGCCGACGGCTACTCCACACTGCGGTGGCGGCGCGACGGGAAGTTGATCGGCGAGCGCGATCTCGCAGGCGCCTGCGAGGACCTCATCGTGTCAGCCGACGGGTCGCTCGCGGCCTTCGTGCGGCAGTCGCCCGTCGAGCCATCGCAGATCTGGGTCCTCGACACCCGCACCGGCGAGGCGCGCCAGGTCGTCACCACGCGGACCCCGATCGAGCAGGGCGACCTTGTACAGCCGGAGTTGGTGCGGATCCCGGGCCCGGACGGACCCATCCCCGCCTTCATCTACCGACCGAGGCAGGCGAAGGGACGCGTACCCGCGGTCCTGTACCCGCACGGCGGGCCCGAGGCGCAGTCGCGGCCGGCCTACAACCACGTGCTCGGTGCGCTGCAGGCGCTCGTCCATCGCGGGATCGCCGTCGTCGTCCCGAACATCCACGGCTCGACCGGCTACGGTCGCTCCTGGCAGATCGCGATCCACAAGGACTGGGGCGGCATCGACCTGCGTGACCTGCGTGCGGTCGCCGACTGGATGGACAGGGAACCCGGCTTCGATCCGACGCGGCTCGCCGTGTACGGCGGGTCCTACGGTGGCTTTGCGACGCTCCTCTGCGTGACGCAGATCCCGGAGCGCTGGCGGTGCGCCGTCGATCTGTTCGGCGTCGCGAACCTCGTGACGATGATCCAGACGAACCAGCCGAACTGGCAGCGGTTCCTGCGTCGTTGGATCGGCGATCTCGAGACCGATCGCGCAAAGCTCACGGAGCGCTCGCCGATCACGCACCTCGACAACGTTCGCTGCCCGATGCTCGTCCTGCAGGGCGCGAACGATCCGCGGGTGCCGAAGAGCGAGTCGGATCAGGTCGTCGAGCGGCTCCGCGCGCGGGGGCAGCGGGTCGAGTACGTCGTGTTCCCCGACGAGGGCCACGGCTTCACGAAAAGGAAGAACCAGGATGCCGCGTACGAGAGGATCGTCGACTTCCTCACGACGGAGCTCATCGGATGACCGAGCGCGTGCCGCACTTCGAGCAGTTCTACGCCGTGCGCCGGCTCCAGGTCCTCTCGAACCTCGCCTTTTCCCCTGACGGCGAGACCATCGCGTACTCGACCGACGCCTCGGGTCAGTTCAACCTCTGGACGCAGCCGGTCCGCGGCGGCTGGGCGACGCAGCTCACGACATTCGACGACCAGGCGGTCCGCTGGATCCGCTGGCTTCCGAGCGGCGACATCCTGTTCTTCGCCGACACCGGCGGGAACGAGAAGTACCAGCTCTACCGGATGGGTGAGCGCGGCGGCTGGGCGGAGCGCATCACGAAGCACGACGACGTGCAGTACATCCCCGGCGCACTCTCGCCCGATGGCAAGCTCTACGCGTTCAGCGGCAACGAGCGCTCACGCGCGGACGTCGACGTCATGGTCTACGACACGACGACGGGCACGACGCGCCTGGCCCTTGCTGGCGAGGGCTGGTTCAACGCCGGCCGCTGGTCGCCGGACGGCCGCTACCTCGCCGTGACGCAGCTCGTTTCGAACACCGACCAGCACGTCCACCTCCTCGATGTGAAGCACGGGACGTATCGGGACCTCACACCGCGCCTTCCGAACGATGGCGAGGAGAAGAACTACGCGGTCGCGTTCCGCCACGATGGCTCTGGCGTATACCTCGTGACGGATCGTGGCGGCACCCACAGCTGGCTCGGGCTCGCCCCGCTCGACGCTCGTGACCCGCAGCCGGTCTGGCGCGGCGAGTGGGATGTGGAGAACGCGGATGCCTCGGAATCCGGGGGGCGCCTCGCCTGGAGCGTCAACGAAGACGGTTGCTCCGTGCTGCACGTCCGCGACGAGGCGACCGGCCAGGAGCTCCAGCTGCCCGCCATCCCGCGGGGGGTCGTACAGGATCTCGTGCTCTCGGCCGACGGGCGCAAGCTCGCGCTGAAGCTGACGACCGGCGCGCGGACACCCGACATCTACGTCGTCGACCTGGACTCGGCCACGCTCTCCCAGATCACGTATTCGTTTCTTGGCGGCATCTCCATCGAGGACCTCGTCGAGCCGGAGCTCGTGCGGGTGCCTGGCGAGGGCGGTGCCATCCCGGCGTGGCTCTTTCGCCCGAAGAACGCCACCGGCAGGATCCCCGCCGTCCTCTACATCCACGGCGGGCCGGAGGCGCAAGAGCGGCCCATCTACTCGGGTCTTTTCCAGTACCTGCTCGCACGCGGCGTCGCGATCCTCGCGCCGAACATCCGCGGCTCGACGGGTTACGGCCGCGAGTGGCAGGTCGCGATCCATCGCGACTGGATGGGCGCCGATCTGCGCGATCTCCGGGCGTGCGCCGAGTACCTGCGCTCGCTCGATCGGGTCGACCCCGAGAAGCTTGGCGTGACCGGCGGCTCGTACGGCGGCTTCGCGACGCTCATGTGCGCGACGCGGCTGCCCGAGTACTGGGCCGCGGCGGTCGACATCGTCGGTCCATCGAACCTCGTCACGTTCGCGAAGGCCGTGCCGCCGACCTGGAGGCGGATCATGAAGGCCTGGGTCGGCGATCCCGAGACCGAAGCCGACATGTTGATGGAGCGCTCACCGATCACGTACGTCGACGAGATCCGCTGCCCACTGCTTGTCATCCAGGGCGCGAACGACCCGCGTGTCGTGAAGCCGGAGTCCGATCAGATGGTGGAGCGGCTGCGCGCCCGCGCACACCCG
>JBKJTV010000183.1:0-6832 GCA_046589985.1 Candidatus Limnocylindria bacterium
GCGACGATCACCGCCGAGCCGACGTACTGGCCCTCGTGCGGCTGGGGCTCGCCGGCGTGGATGCCGACGCCGATGCGCAGCGGCCGCTCCGGCTGCCGGATCGAGTAGCGCTCCGCCTCGCGCAGGATGGCGCTCGCCGCGGCCACGGCGGCATGCGCGCCAGGGAAGACGACATAGAAGGAGTCGCCCTCGGTCTTGATCTCGGCACCCTCGTGCTTCGCGATCTCGGCGCGCACGATCCGGCGGTAATCCGTGATGAGCTGCTTCGCCGCGGCATCGCCGTGCCGCTGCACGAACTGCGTGTAATCACGCAGATCCGAGAAGAGAAAGGTGCGGGTCGCCAGCACGCGCGCAATTCTGGCAGTCGCCCAGGGCCCCGCCTAGCATTCGCCAGGATGAGCGTCCTATCGCGCGAGGAGCTGCTTGCGGCGCTCGCCGCCGACCCGCCGCTCGTCGAGGACATCGACCAGGCTCTGCAGCTCCAGCCGAACGGCATCGACATCCGGGTCGACCGCGTCGCCCGACTGGTCTCCCGAGGCACGCTCGGCGTCGAGACCCGCGAGCCCGCAGAGCGCACCGAGATCCCGGACCAGCACGGCTGGTGGGACCTCGCGGCCGGCGCCTATGTCATCGGATACCGCGAGCGCGTGAACCTGCCGAACGACGTCATGGCGCTCGCGCGTCCGCGGTCATCGCTCCTGCGTTCGGGCGTCGCGATCCATTCCGCGGTCTGGGACGCCGGCTACTCCGGGCGCGGCGAAGGCCTGCTCAGCGTCGTGAACCCCGAGGGCTACCGCCTGGAACGGGGGGGGCGCGTCCTCCAGCTCGTCTTCCTGCGGCTTGGCTCGCCCGCCGCCGAGGGGTACCGCGGCGCCTACCAGCACGAGGACGTCCTGCCCCGATGAATGCGACCGTGCTCCACGACGCAGCGCTGGCGGACGGTACTTCCAGCAGCCTCCGGCTCGGCGTGAGCGTTCGCCTGGAGCACGGCAGGATCACCTGGATCCGTCCGAACGACGATGCCGACACGACGGATGCCGTGGTGATCGACGCCGGTGGAGCGACGATCGTGCCAGCGATGATCGACTGCCACAGCCACCTCACGCTCCAAGGTGGCTCGCACTGGATCGCTCGCGGCGATGACTCTGCCGAGGTGCTGCGCCAGGTCGCGCGAGAGAACGCGCGGCGGCTCGCTCATGCGGGCGTGCTGTGGGCCCGCGACGTCGGCGCGCCGATGAAGGACGGGCGCCCGATCTCGCTCGCTGCGCGCGACGAGCTCTCCGGGAAGCCCGGCCAGCCCTATATCCGGGTCGCCGGCACGTGGATCGGGAAGACCGGTCTCCCGCCGCTGTGGGTCACCACCGATGGCTCAGGGCTGAAGGACGCGGCGCTCGCGCAGCTCGACCTCGGCACCGACTTCGTGAAGGTCTACATGGACGGGCCCGGCGGCTCGAAGGACGCGCCGTTCAGCGTCGCGGACCTGCGCGCAGCCGTCCTGGCGGTGCACGCACGAGGGGCGCGCCTCACCTGCCACTCGGGCTTCCTCGACGGTGCGCGGGTCGCGGCCGAGGCCGGCGTCGACTCCATCGAGCACGGGATGGAGCTCGACGCCGACGTCGTGCGCGTGATGAAGCAGAACGATGTGACGCTGGTGTCGACGCTCTCGGTGTTCGCGTCGTGGGAGACCTTCGCGCGCACGACCTCGATCGACCGCTTCGCCGGGGCGGAGGGGAAGGAGCGCATCGCGAAGCGCAAGGAGGGCGCGTACGCCGCCGTCGTCCTCGCGCGCGCCGCCGGCGTCCGCATCGCGACCGGCTCGGACTTCGGCGGCGGGTCGGTCCGCGCGGGCCACCTCGCGTGGGAGGTCGAGCTCCTCGTCGATGCCGGTCTCGAGCCGTTCGAGGCGCTCGCCGCGGCCACGCGGAATGGCGGCACCCTCCTCGGCCACCCTGACGCCGGCCGTATCGCGGAGGGCCTGCCCGCGGATCTCGTGCTCGTCCACGGGGATCCGCTGTCGGATCCGCGGGCACTCTGGCGCGTCTGGGCGGTGTATCAGCAGGGGACGCGGATCGCGTAGCTCAGGCGGGGATGGTCAGCTCCGTGCCGGGGTGGATCATGTCAGGGTCGTCGCCGATCGCGGCCTTGTTCGCCTCGTAGAGCTCTTTCCAGCGGTCGCCGTCGCCCATCTCGCGCTGCGCGATCTCAGAAAGGCTGTCGCCTTTCTTCACCACGTAGGTCTTCGTCTCGGCGGACGGCTCGACGGCCATGTTCCCGCTCGCGGTGGTCGGATCGTCGGAGCGTGCTTCGTTCGGCATCTGTGGGGTACCTCCCATTCGTTCGCTGGCCGACGTACAGCAATCCGCTTGCCGGACGGCCGGAGGAACCTGAGTCCGGCTCAGATGCTCGGCAGGTCCAACCCGCGCTCGCGCGCGACCCGGATGGCGTCGTCATAGCCGGCGTCGGCGTGGCGCATGACGCCCGTTCCGGGATCGGTCGTGAGCACGCGCTCGAGCTTGCGGCGGCCGAGCTCGGTGCCGTCAGCGACGGCGACCATGCCGGCATGGATCGAGTTGCCGATGCCGACGCCGCCGCCGTGATGGACCGAGACCCACGTCGCGCCCGCCGCGGTGTTCACCAGCGCGTTCAGGATCGGCCAATCGGCGATCGCGTCACTGCCGTCCTTCATCGCCTCGGTCTCGCGGAACGGTGAGGCGACCGATCCCGAGTCGAGATGGTCGCGCCCGATGACGATCGGCGCGGAGAGGTCGCCCGAACGCACGAGCGCGTCGATCCGCAGCCCGAATTCCGCCCGCTCCCCGTAGCCGAGCCAGCACACCCGTGCGGGCAGCCCCTGGAACGGGACGCGCTCGCCCGCGAGTCGGATCCAGCGCGCGAGCGTCTCGTCCTTGGGGAAGAGCGAGAGGACCTCCCGGTCCGTCCGCCGGATGTCCTCCGGGTCCCCGGAGAGGGCGACCCAGCGGAACGGACCACGTCCTTCGGCGAACAACGGGCGGATGTACTCCGGAACGAAGCCGGGATACGCGAACGCGTCGGCGAATCCCCCGGCCTTCGCTTCACCGCGGAGGTTGTTGCCGTAGTCGAAGGCGATCGCGCCGCTGCGCTGGAGATCGACGATCGCCCCGCAGTGCCGCGCCATGCTCTCGCGCGAGGCGCGCACATACGCTTCGGTGTCGCCCACGCGGAGCCAGCCCGGGCGCTCGACATCGGGCACGTAGCCGTCGAGCGGGTCGTGCGCGCTCGTCTGGTCGGTGACGACGTCCACCCGGACGCCGCGACGGACGATCTCCGGGAATGCCTGCGCCGCGTTCGCGATGACCGCGATGCTGCGCGGCGTCCTCGCACGGACCGCCTGTTCGGCTCTGTCGATCGCCTGATCGAGGTCCGGCGCGACCTCGTCGAGGAACCCCTGACGTAGCCGGCGCTCGGCACGGGCCGCGTCGACTTCGACGATCAGGCCCACGCCCTCGTTCATCGTGATAGCGAGCGGCTGCGCGCCCCCCATCCCGCCGAGGCCCGCGGTGAGCACGAGCCGCCCTGCGAGGGAGCCGCCGAAGTGGCGTCTCGCGACGGCGGCGAAGGTCTCATAGGTGCCCTGCAGGTTCCCCTGGGTCCCGATGTAGATCCAGGAGCCCGCGGTCATCTGTCCGTACATCGTGAGACCGGCGTCCTCGAGCTCGCGGAATTTCTCCCACGTCGCCCACGCGGGGACGAGGAGAGAATTCGCGATGAGGACGCGCGGCGCCCACTCGTGCGTGCGGAACACGCCGACGGGCTTCCCCGACTGGACGAGGAGGGTCTCGTCGTCCTTCAGCCTGCGGAGCGTCTCGAGGATGCGATCGAAGGCAGGCCACGAGCGGGCAGCGCGTCCGGTCCCACCGTAGACAACGAGATCTTCGGGCCGCTCGGCGACGTCAGGATCGAGGTTGTTCTGGATCATCCGGAACGCGGCCTCCTGCGGCCAGGCCAGGCAGGACAGGGCGGACCCGCGCGGCGACCGCACGGTCCGGGCCGCGACCGTCACGCCCTTGAGGGTAAGCGATGCCCGTGAGCGCAGCGAGACCGCTAGCGCAGGTCCCCGATGTGGAGTCGCACCGCCGCGCTCAGGACCTCGCGCGCGAGGACGTCGGACATCGTCGCGATCTCGCCGGAGAGTGCGCGGTCCTCGTCCAGCGTCGGCACGTGCTCGCGGACCACGGTCCGCGCGGCCTCGAGCGCCGGCGTCGAGCGCATGCCGAGCAGATCGAGCCCCTGCGCGGCGCAGAGCGACTCGATGGCGAGGACGTCGCGCGTGTTGCGGACGACTTCGGCCAGCTTCAGCGCGGCATGGGTACCCATGCTCACGTGGTCCTCCATCCCCGCAGAGGTCGAGACGGACTCGACCGAGGCGGGGAAGGCGCGCAGGCGGTTCTCCGTGATGAGGGCGGCCGCCGTGTACTGCGCGACCATATAGCCGCTGTTGCGGCCCGGGTCGCGTGCAAGGAATGGCGACAGGCCCGAGGTGTGTCCGTTCGTGATCCGGTCGATCCGCGCCTCGCTGATGTCCGCGAGCTCGGCGACCGCGATCGTCGCGAGATCGAGCGCGATCGCGACAGGCTGGCCATGGAAGTTGCCACCGCTCACGACGCGGCCCTCCTCGGCGAAGACGAGCGGGTTATCCGTGACGGAGTTGATCTCGATCTCCAGCACCTGCCGCGCATAGGCGAGCGCGTCGCGCGAGGCACCGTGCACCTGTGGCATGCAGCGGATCGAGTAGGGATCCTGGACGCGCGTGTCACCGACGCGGTGCGACTCGAGGATCGGGCTGCCGCCCGTGAGCGCGCGGAGGTTCGCCGCGACGACGCGTTGCCCGGGATGGGGCCGGGCCTCGTTCAGCGCCTGGTCCCACGGCGTGTCCGTCGCGCGCAACGCCTCCGCCGTGAGTGCGCCGATGACGTCCGCAGCGGTCGCGAGGACCTCGGCATCGTGCACCGCAAGGCAGCCGATGGCCGTCATGACCTGCGTGCCGTTGATAAGAGAGAGCCCTTCCTTGGGAGCGAGCTCGATGGGCCGGAGGTCAGCGTGACGGAGTGCCTCCGCCGCGGGCTTCCGCTTCCCGTCGTGGAACGCCTCGCCCTCGCCGATCATCACGAGCGCTGCGTGCGCGAGCGGTGCGAGATCGCCCGAGGCGCCGACGCTGCCCAGGCGCGGGATCACCGGCAGCACGCCCCGGTTCAGCATGTCGAGGAGCAGGTGGATGGTCTCCGGCCGCACCCCCGAGCGTCCCGCCGCCAGGGTGGCTGCGCGTAGCAGGAGGATCGCGCGGACGACGTCCGGCGGCAGGGGCTCGCCGACACCGGCCGAGTGGCTGCGGACGAGATTGCGCTGGAGCGAACGGAGATCCGCTTGCGGCACGCGCACCTGTGCGAGGTCGCCATACCCCGTGTTGACGCCGTACACAGCCGCATCGCCAGCGGCCAGCTTCGCGACAAGCTTCGCCGCATCCGCGACGCGGTGCTCCGCTCCGCGATCGAGCGCGACCGCCACGCCCTTGCGCGCCACCGCGACGACGTCCGCGATCGACAGATCGTGGCCGGTGATGCGGATGGTGGTCACTTCAGCTCCCTCACGTTGTCCCGGTACCAGGCGCCGAGCTCGACGTAGTGCTCCGCGGCACCGACAGTCCAGCGCTCGTCCTCGGGCTTCGCCTCGCGGACGACCCTCGCGGGCACTCCGACAACGAGCGAGCGGCCCGGCACCTTCATGCCCTGCGGCACGACGGCGCCCGCGCCGATGATCGTGCCGGTCCCAACGGTGTTCCCGCCGGTGAGCACCGCCGCCTGTCCGATGAGGACATTCCGATCGATGACGCTCGAGTGCACGAGTGCGTTATGGCCGATCGTCACGTCCTCTCCGATCAGCGTCGGCTCGTTCTCGTCGGTGTGGATCGTCGAGTTGTCCTGGACGTTCGATCGCGCCCCGATCTCGATGCGGTCCATGTCGGCGCGGAGGACGCAGCCGAACCAGATCGAGGCGCCCTCGGCGACGCGGACATCGCCGATCAGCACGGCGGTCGGCGCGATGAATGCGGACGGGTGGACTTGTGGGGAGCGTCCACGGTACTCGTATGAGGGCATCGCTCAGACACTAACGGGCTGACCGACGGGCTTCGCTGAGCGGACGGTCTGAGCCCGCGTAGCGGGCGAAGGCGTCACAGCCACGCGCCGAGTCCCAACGAGATGAAGCGCGTCCGCGAGGCGAAGCCCCGTCGGGCAGTCGCTAGACCGTCGCGGCGGTGACCGTCGCGATGAGCCGGTAGCCGAAGCCGCGCGAGGTCTCGATCTGCACCTCTTCGACTCCGGTGTCCTGCAGCTTCTTGCGCAGCCGGCCGACGTGCACGTCGACGAGACGTGTGTCGCTGCCCGGCTCGTAGCCCCAGACCCCGGTGAGGAGGTCATCGCGGCTGAAGACGCGGCCGGGCTCGGCTGCAAGTGTGCGGAGGAGCTTGAACTCGGTCGGGGTGAGCGGGACCTGCGAATCGCCCGCTATCGCCTGCACGCTTGCGAGGTCGATGACGAATCGACCGAACCGCAGCTGGCGATCCGCCGCAGAAGTGAGCGGCTGCCGGCTGCGTCGCAGGAGCGCCTCGACGCGTGCGACGAGCTCGTCGTTGTCGAACGGCTTGCCCATGTAGTCGTCGGCGCCGATGCGCAAGCCGACGACGCGGTCCGGCGGGTCGCTCTTGGCGGAGACGAACAGGATCGGCACGAGCGTCTCCCGGCGGAGCTGGAGGCAGAGGCTGATCCCGTCCACGCTCGGCATCATCACATCGAGG
>JBKJTV010000332.1:0-3983 GCA_046589985.1 Candidatus Limnocylindria bacterium
TTCTCAGCCATTCGTCGCCGCCGCCCGCTCCTGCATGACCGTCAGCACCCGGGCAATGCGGCGGCGAGCCGCCGGCATCTGCCGGTAGTTCTTCAGCTGGCGCGTGGCGAGCTGGAAGCGCACGTTGAACAGCTCTTCCTTCGCCGTCTTGAGCTCATCGTTGAGCTCCGGATCAGACAGCCGCCGCATGTCCTTCAACTGCACCTACATCACCTTCCCGTACGAGGAACTTCACCTTGATCGGCAACTTGTGTGAGGCGAGTCGCATCGCCTCCTTGGCCAGGGCCGGGTCGACACCCGAGAGCTCGAAGAGGATCCGGCCGGGCCGCACGACGGCGACCCAGTGATCCGGCGCGCCTTTGCCGGAGCCCATTCGGACCTCGGCGGGCTTCTTGGTGACCGGCTTGTCCGGGAACACGCGGATCCAGACCTTCCCACCGCGCTTCAGGTGGTGGACGATCGCGCGCCGTGCGGCCTCGATCTGCCGGGCCGTCATGTGACACGGCTCCTGCGCCTGCAGGCCGAATTCGCCGAACGCGAGCGTCGCGCCCGAGCGGGCCTTGCCCTTCATGCGGCCGCGCTGGAACTTGCGGAACTTCAGCCGCTTGGGTTGCAGCATCTACACGCCACCCGTCGGACGCGGGTTCGGGAGCGGGGTCGGCAGCGGCGGCGTCGCGAGCGGCGGGTTCGCGCTCGGTTGGATGCCCGGGCCCGCCGGAGCAGCGGTGACCGCGGGACGCGGCGCCGCGGCGG
Organism: Candidatus Limnocylindria bacterium; assembly: GCA_046589985.1. Classification (GTDB taxonomy): domain Bacteria; phylum Chloroflexota; class Limnocylindria; order P2-11E; family P2-11E; genus JACDAF01. Next base: position 754 of record JBKJTV010000332.1, read on the forward strand.
GTGCGTTCGTCTGCACCTGGCGCGGTGCCGGATCGATGTCGCCGCGGTAGATCCAGGCCTTCACGCCGATCGTGCCGAAGGTGGTCTTCGCGATCGCGCGGCCGAACTCGATGTCGGCGCGGAGCGTGTGCAGCGGGACGCGGCCCTCACGCTCCCACTCGCGGCGGCTCATCTCCGCGCCGCCGAGCCGGCCCGCGACCATGAGGCGCACGCCCTTGGCGCCCGACTTCATGGAGCGCTGGACGGTCTGCTTCAGGACCTTGCGGAACGAGACGCGGCGCTCGAGCTGCTGCGCGACGTTCTCGGCAATGAGCTGCGCGTCGACCTCGGGGTAGCGGATCTCGAAGATGTTCACCTTGACCTGCTTGCCCGTGGTCTTGCCCAGGACCTGCCGGAGCTCCTCGACCTTCGCGCCACCCTTACCGATGACGACGCCCGGCTTCGCGGTGTTGATCGTCACCGTCACCTGGTTCGTCGAGCGCTCGATGTCGATGCGCGAGATCGCGGCGTCACGCAGGCGGCCGCGGATCGCCTTCCGGATCGAAAGGTCTTCCTTCAGCAGCACCGGGTAGGTCTTCGACCCCGCGTACCACTTCGCATTCCACGTCTTCGTGAACCCGAGGCGGAATCCGCCTGGATGCGTCTTCTGTCCCACTAAGACTCCTTCTCGTCGACGACGATCGTGATGTGCGCGGTGCGGTGCAGCTTCGTGTCGCGGCGTCCGCGGCCGCGCATCCAGATGCGCTTCATCCGCGGGCCTTCGTCCGCCAGCGCGCGCTTCACGAAGAGCTCGCGGAGGTCGAGGTTGAAGTTGTTCTCGGCGTTCGCCGCGGCCGAATGCAGCACCCGGCTGATCATCGGGGCCGAGCCCTTCGGCAGGTGCTGCAGGATGGACATCGCCTCCTCGACCGACTTCCCCTTGATGAGGTCGACGACGAGACGCGCCTTGCGCGGCGAGACGCGCTGGTACTTCGCGATGGCCCGGACCTCCATCTAGGCGCCCGCCTTCACGGTGGTCGAGCGCTCGGCCACGGCCGCGCGCGCGTGGCCCTTGAAGATCCGCGTCGGGGCGAACTCGCCGAGCTTGTGGCCGACCATGTTCTCGGTGATGAACACCGGGACGTGGCGCCGGCCGTCATGCACGGCGATGGTGTGGCCGACCATCGTCGGGGCCACCGTCGAGGCGCGCGACCAGGTCTTGATGACCTTCTTCTCGTTGCGGGCGTTCAGTGCGTCGATCTTCTTGGTGAGCGATTCGTGCACGAACGGGCCCTTCTTGGTGGAGCGTGACATCTACTTCTTCCCTCGCTTCTTCTGGGGCTTGATGACCCAGCGGTCGGTGCTCGGGTTATTGCGGGTCTTCAGGCCCATCGCGGGCTTGCCCCACGGCGTCTGCGCCATCCCGCCGACCGGCGACTTCGCCTCGCCGCCGCCGTGCGGGTGGTCACGCGGGGACATCACGACGCCACGCACCTTCGGACGGAGGCCCATGCGGCGCTTGTGGCCGGCGCCACCGACCTTCTGGTTCTCATGCTCGAGGTTGCCGATCTGGCCGATCGTCGCGCGGCAGCGCACGTGCACGATCCGGATCTGCCCCGAGGGGAGACGGATCTGCGCGTACTCGCCATCCTTCGCGACGAGCTGCGCGACGCCGCCCGCCGAGCGCACCATCTGCGCGCCGCGGCCCGGCTGGAGCTCGATGCAGTGGATCTGCGTTCCGGTCGGGATGTGCTCGATCGCGAGGCAGTTCCCGAGGCGCGCTTCCGCGTCCGGGCCGGACAGCACCGAGTCGCCGACCTTCAGGTCGAGCGGCGCGATGATGTAGCGCTTCTCGCCGTCCCTGTAGACCAGGAGGGCCAGGCGTGCCGAGCGGTTCGGGTCGTACTCGATCGCGCCCACCTTCGCCGGGATCCCGTCCTTGTTGCGCTTGAAGTCGATGATCCGGTAGCGACGGCCCTCGCCGCCGCCGCGGTGGCGCGCGGTGACCTTGCCCGTGGCGTTGCGACCGCCGCTGCGCTGCTTGCGCTCGGTGAGCGCACGCTCGGGCTTCTTGCCCTTCGTGAGCTCCTCGAACGACGCCGACTGCCGGAAGCGCCGGACCGGCGTGATCGCCTTGTACTTCTTGAGCGGCATCGCCTACACCCCTTCCACGAAGTAACGCTCGATGCGCTGGCCTTCGGCGAGGGTGACGATCGCCTTCTTCCAGTCGGACTGCTTCGAGATGCGGCGCCCGGCGCGGCGCGTCTTGCCCTTCACGATCATGACGTGCACGTCGACCACGTCGACCTTGAAAGCGTCCGCGACCGCCTGCGCGATCTCGATCTTGTTCGCGGCCTTCTCGACCTCGAACGTGTAGCGGCCGACGTTCGTCCCGGCCATGGACTTCTCGGTGATGATCGGGCGCTTCAGGACGAGGGTGTTGCCCTTCATCGCGTGGCCTCCTCTCCGGCGCGCAGCACGAGCGCGTCGAGCGCGCCGCGCGCGACGAGGAAGGTGTCGGCGTTCAGGAGATCCAGGAGCTGCAGCGAGCCGCTCGAGCGCAGCTCGACCCCGGTGAGGTTCGCGAGCGAGCGGCCGACGCTGTCGCCGACGCCGTCCGCGACGATGACCGTCTTGCCGGTGTCGCCGATGTTCGTGAGCCACTCGTTCATGGCGCTCGTCTTCGGCCGGTCGCCGTTCGGGAGCGCCTCGAACACCAGGACGCGGCCGCGCGTGGCCTGATCGGAGAACGCCTCGGCGAACGCGGCGCGACGCATCTTCTCGGGGAGGCGCTGCCAGTAGGTGCGGCCGTTCGGGCCGAAGACGACGCCACCGTGACGCCAGATCGGCGACCGGATGGAGCCCTGACGGGAGCGGCCGGTGCCCTTCTGGGCCCACGGCTTCGCACCGCCACCCTTCACCCGCGCGCGGTTCTTCGTCGCGGCGTTGCCCTGGCGGGCGTTCGCGCGCGCGGCGTTGAAGGCCTGGAACAGCAGACCGGTGCGGCGCTTCGTCGTGAGCAGCGCTTCCGGCAGTGCCATCGAGCCGCTCGTCGAGCCGCCGGCGCCGATGAGCGCCGCGTGGCCTGCCGGCACCTGCGGAAGCGGACGGACCTCACGCTCGCGCTTCGGCTGCGCGGGAGCCTTCTCGACGGGCGCCGGACGCTGCGGGCGGGGCGCCGCGGTCCGCGTGACCGGGCGTGCCACCGCGCGCTTGGCGACCGTCTTCTTGACGGGCTTCGCGGGCGCAGC
>JBKJTV010000174.1:0-3046 GCA_046589985.1 Candidatus Limnocylindria bacterium
GTTCTCGCGCACGACGACGAGGTCGATCTTGCCCATTGGCGCCTGGACGCCCTCGTACGTCCGTGCCGGCCGAAGGTTGGCGTAGAGGTCGAACTCCTTGCGGAGCGCGACGTTCACCGAGCGCATCCCCGTACCGAGCTCCGTTGTAAGAGGCCCCTTCAACCCGACCTTGTTCCGCCGGATCGAGTCGAGCGCCTCCTTCGGGAACGGATCCCCGTGCTTGGCGATCGCGGGCAGGCCGATCTCCTGCTCGTCCCAGGCGATCCGGACACCGGTCGCGTCGATCGCGCGCCTCGTCGCGGCGACGATCTCCGGGCCCGTGCCGTCGCCGGGGATGAGCGTGATGGAGTGGCTCATCTTGGCGCCTTTCCAGCTTCCTTCGCGGTCTTCACGGCATCGTCGCCGGCGACCGGGAGATTGAGGCTCTCGCGCGGCGAGCCCTGATCCGCGGACGCGCTCACGACGACGCCGGCGGTCAGATTCTCACCGCCGGCACGAAGCTCCGCGAGGAGCCCGCCCGCGAGGAGCGTCCTCGCCTCGCCCGGAAGAAAGCTCACCCGGAGCGGGATCTCCTGGCCGCTGCCCGTCCTCGCGATGACGACCTCATCCGTCCTGTTCGACTCGAGCGCGGCGCGCAGGCCGTCGATCGTCAGCGTGTCGCCCTGCTCGATCTTCGCGAGGTCGCCCTCGTTCTGGAACGAAAGCGGCGGGAGACCCTGCGCGACGAGGTTGCGACGGTGGATGCGGGCGAACGACTGCGCGATCACCGCCTTGATCCCCAGCGCCTTCGGCGCGAGCGCCGCGTGCTCCCGGCTCGAGCCCTGCCCGTAATTCTGGCCGGCGACGATGAAGCCGCCGCCACTGTGTCGTGCTCGAGCCGGAAAGGTGGGGTCGAAGCGGCGGAAGGTGAACTCCGCGATCGCGTTCACGTTCGAGCGCAGCGCCATGACCACCGCGCCGTCGGGCGAGAGGTCACCGGTGGACACGTTGTCCCCAAGCTTGATGAGCACCTCGCCGTCGAGCCTGTTCGGGAGCGCCACCTGCCGCGGCGGCGGCTGGATGTTCGGTCCCTTGATCACGCGGATCTTCCGCGCCTCATCCGCGGGGACGGGCACGAGGATGTTCGAGTCATCGACGCCCGGGTCCATCGCCGGGACGCGGAAGGTCGGCTCCTCGCCAAGGTCACGCGGGTCGGTGATGACGCCGCGGAGTGCGGTCGCGGCGGCGGTGGTGGGGCTGCAGAGGTAGACCTGATCGTCGTCCGTGCCGCTCCGGCCGGGGAAGTTCCGGTTGAACGTGCGCACGGAGACGCTGCCGGTCGGTGGGGCCTGCCCCATGCCGACGCACGGCCCGCACGCAGGCTCGAGCATCCGCGCGCCGGCCGCGATGAGCGCCTGGTACGCGCCGCCGCCCGCGAGCATGTCGAGGATCTGCTTCGAGCCCGGAGTGACGGTCATGAAGACCTCGGGGTCGATGGTCTTCCCCTTCAGGACCTGGGCGACGATCGCGAGATCCTCGTAGCCGGAGTTCACGGACGAGCCGACGCAGACCTGCTGCACCTTCGTGCCGGCGACCTCGCGGACCGGGACGACGTTGCCCGGGCTCGAGGGCTTCGCGATGAGCGGCTCGAGCGTCGCGAGGTCGATGACCTCACGCTCGTCGAACTTCGCGTCGGCGTCCGCAGCGAGCTCGACGAAGTCGCCAGCCCGACGCTGCTGCGTGAGCCACTCCCTTGTCCGCCGATCGCTCGGGAAGAGGCCGGTCGTCGCACCCAGCTCCGCGATCATGTTGCAGATCGTCCCGCGCTGCGGGACGTTCAGCGTGTCGACGCCGGGGCCGGTGAACTCGAAGATCCTGCCGACGCCGCCCTTCACGTCACGGCGCCGGAGCAGCTCCAGGATGATGTCCTTCGCCTGGACCCACGGCCCGAGGCTGTTCTCGAGGCGGACCTCGACGACTTTCGGCATCGCCATGACGAAGGGGTGGCCCGCGAGCGCGACGGCGACGTCGAGGCCGCCCGCGCCGATCGCGATCATCGCGACCGATCCGGCCATGACCGTGTGGCTGTCCGCGCCGAGGAGGAGCTGCCCCGGCCTGGCGAAGCGCTCCATGTGCAGGTAGTGGCAGATCCCGGTACCGGGACGGGAGAAGTGGAGCCCGACCTTCATCGCCGACGTGCGCAGGAACAGGTGGTCGTCGGGGTTCTTGAAGTCGATCGCGAGGATGTTGTGGTCCACGTAGACGATGCCGAAGGGGATCCTGATCCGGTCGACGCCAAGCTCTTCGAGCTGGAGGAGCGCCATCGTGCCGGTCGTGTCCTGGAGGAGCCCCTGGTCGACGCGAAGGGCGATCTCGGTGCCTGGCTTGATCTCGCCCTCGGCGAGATGGGCCGAGATGATCTTCTCGGTGAGGTTCAGACCGGGCACGTGCGCCTCCTCGTGGTCGTTCGGAGACGGCATCGTACGCTCGGCCGCTGGGCATAGAACAGACCTGTAGAACGTCACTCACCATAGACTGTGTCTATGGAACTGGCCCAAGTGGAGGCGTTCGTCGAGGCGGTCCGGCGCGGCAGCATCACCCGCGCGGCAGCTGCCCTCGACGTCACGCAGCCGACGATCTCGGCGCGGCTGCACGGGCTCGAGCGCGAGCTCGGCGCCCAGCTCCTCGCCCGCGGCCGTCGCGGGGTCACGCTCACGCCGGCGGGCCGGCGCTTCCTGCCGCGCGCGACGACGGCACTCGAGGCGCTACGGCGCGGCGCCAGCGACGCGAGAGGCGGCGACCCGCGCGCCTCTCTCGCCATCGGTCTCGCCTCCGACCTCGCGCTCTACCTCGCGCCGGCCGCGCTCGCACGCTTCGCGCGCCGGCATCCCGACGTGGAGGTGAGCGTCCGCAGCGGCCACTCGCGGTTCGTCGCGGACCTGCTCCGCTCGGAGGAGATCGAGGTCGGCCTCATCAGTCAGCTTGTCGTGCTTCCCGACCTCGCGGCGCGGGTGCTCTTCTCCGAGGCGGTGCCGATCGTGGTCGCCCGCGGACACCGGCTCGCGCG
>JBKJTV010000161.1:0-3980 GCA_046589985.1 Candidatus Limnocylindria bacterium
GAGCTCGCAGCGAACCTCGAGCTGACGGCGATCTTTGGCCAGACGCGGCAGGCGTTCGTGCTCGAGAACGGCCAGTTCCAGGGCAATGGGGACGTGCTCGAGCGCGAGGCCCCCGCCGCACACGCCCGAGCGGCCGATCTCTACCGGCGCATCCCCGACGCCGAGGCCGCCATGGAGAAGCGCGGCCCCGCGAACTCGCTTCCCGACGAGGATCGACGGATCGTCGAGTCGTGGGAGGGTGATGCGCGTGCGCTCCAGCTGACCTTGCGCGATGCCGCGGGCGCGCGCGCGGATTCGGCGCTCGCGCGCCTCATCGCTCGCTTGGGTGTGCGCTTGGTCTCCCACTGAGAGACCGCCCGGCGTAGTGGCACAGCGCGTGCTTTACCTGGAGGCGCATGGCTGTTGGTCGTAACGGGCCCCCTGGGATCACTCCCGGACGGGCGTATCGCGCCTATCGCTTCCCACACCGCAAGGGTGGGCGGCTTTCGCGCAGGTACGCCTCCGCCGGCGCGCGCGTCGGGACGCTCGCCGGCGCGCTGACGGCGGTCATCCTCGGATTCGCCCTGTTCCTCGGCGGTTCGGCGGCCGCGGTCGTCGGCTACTTCGCCGCCGACCTGCCCGCCGCCCACGCGCTGGAGACGGTGCAGATCCCGCTCTCGACCTACATCTACGACCGGACCGGGCAGCACGTGCTCTTCCGCCTCGAGGACGAGCGGCGCATCCCGATCACGCTTGACGCAGTGCCGCAGCGCCTGCAGCAGGCGACCACCGCGATCGAGGACAAATCCTTTTGGACGAACCCCGGCATCGATGTCGGCGGGATCCTCCGCGCCGCTCAGGCGAACCTCTCGAGCGGCGGGATCGCGCAGGGCGGCTCGACGATCACGCAGCAGCTCATCAAGACGCGCCTCCTCGGTGACGAGCCGACCCTCGCGCGGAAGATCAAGGAGGCGATCCTCGCGCTCGAGGCCACCCGGACCTTCCCGAAAGAGAAGATCCTCGAGATGTACTTCAACCAGATCTACTACGGGAACCAGGCCTACGGTGTCCGCGCGGCCGCCTATACGTACTTCGGCGTGAACGATCTGAACGAGCTCACGCTCGGGCAGATGGCGATGCTCGCCGGCCTGCCGCAGCTCCCCTCGGAGTACGACCCCGTGCAGAACCCGGCCGGCGCGACGGCGCGCCGCGTGGACGTGCTGAACGCGATGGTCGACCTCGGGTACATCACCGAGACGGAGGCGGCGGTCGCGAAGGCAGAGAAGATCGAGGTGAAGCCGGCGTCGACCTCGATCTACGCACCGCACTTCACGTTCCGCGTGCGCGAGCAGATCATCGCGGTCCTCGGCGAGAAGGCCGCGTACCGCGGTGGCTACCGCATCCTCACCACGCTCGACCGCAACATGCAGGAGCTCGCCGAGAAGGAAGTGCGCGACCACGTCGATTCCCTCAAGGGCTCGAACGTGAACAACGCCGCCCTCATCACGATGGACCCGCGTACCGGCGAGATCCTCGCGTACGTCGGCAGCAAGGACTACTACGACAAATCGCCCGAAGTGCAGGGAGACTACGACTCCGCGGGCATCGCCTACCGGCAGCCAGGCTCGACGTTCAAGCTCTTCACGTACCTCGCGGGGATGCTGAAGGGCACGCCGCAGGGCCCGCTCACCGCGTCGACGATCCTCAACGACATCGAATTCAAGATGCCGGACGGCTCGGCGAAGGGCTACGCGCCACGTAACGCGCCGCAGGGCGACGGCAGGAGCCAGCAGCACGGACCGATCACGCTGCGCCAGGCGCTCCGTCAGTCGCTCAACCTGCCCGCGCTGTCCGTGGCGCGAATGGTCGGCGTCGACGCGATCATGGACACGATCAAGCAGCTCGGCATCAGCCGCGACTGGGGCGACCGGTCGCGCTACGGCCTCTCATTCGCGATCGGCGCCGGCGAGATGCGGCTCATGGACATGGCGAGCGGCTTCCAGGTCATCGCGAACGGTGGTCGGCGTGTCGAGCCGACGATGATCCTCAAGATCACCGACCGCGACGGCAAGGTCGTGAAGGATTATTCGATCCCCGAAACGAAGCAGGTCATTCCCGAAGGCGTGGCCTATGTGATGACCGACATGTTGAAGGACACGACGGACCCGGTGAACGGCTCGTTCCTCTTCGGGAACTGGACGACCATCGGCCGGCCGGCCGCGCTGAAGACCGGGACCACGGACGACCTGAAGGACGTCCTCGCGATCGGCTACGTCCCGCAGCGCCTCACCGCGATCTGGATGGGCAACGCGAACAACGAGGAGATGCGCGGCATCAGCTCCGCGATGGGACCCGGCGTGCTGTGGCGCGATTACATGAAGTCGGTCGTCGGCGGGCTCGAGGTCGAGGACTTCAAGCGCCCCGCTGACGTCGTCGAGAAGGTCGTCTGCGTGAACCCGGGGATCATGGGCGGCAATGGCTCAGGCAAGCTCCCCGGCGGGAAGTGCCCGTCGAGCTTCCGCCGCACCGAGGTCTTCGTGAAGGGGACCGAGCCGACGACGAACGACGACGCGTTCTGGGCTACGCCCGGTTGCCTCAAGCTCGTCGCGCACTTCCCGGACTGGCAGCCGTACGCGAACGCGTGGGGCTCGGCCGCGAACGGCGGCGCGTACAGCTACGGCCGCTTCAACTGGTGCATCACCGGGGTCGGCATCACGCGGCCATCCGGCTCGCCGTCGGCATCCCCGGGCGCGAGCCCGAGCGGTCCGGTCGCTCCGCCCGGCGCGACGCTGCCGCCGCGCACCCCCGCGCCCACCCCGCCGCAGCCCACGAAGAAGCCATAGCCCGCGCGGTTTGACAACTCGCGGGCGTCATAGTCGCTTCGCTCCTCGAACATCGCTCGTCCTCACGGGCGAGCTCGCTCGCCCTCTCGTCCTCGCTCGTTCGTAGACTCGGGCGCGTGCAGACCGTGCGGGACGAGCCCGCCTTCAAGGCGCTCGTCGAGCCCGAGCTCCGTGAGCTCGAACGCCGCCTCAAGGACGTCGGGCGTGGCGGCCATCCGACATTCCAGGCCGCCGCCGATCACCTGTTCTCATCTCCCGGAAAGCTGCTCCGCCCCACCCTGGTCTTCCTCGCGGCCCGGTTCGGGCAGGGGCACGACCGCGAGGTCATCCTCAATCTCGCCGAGTCCCTCGAGCTCGTGCACACCGCGTCGCTCGTTCACGACGACATCGTCGATCGCGCTGATCTCCGCCGGAACGTGCCCACCGTGAACGCGACGTGGAGCAACGACGTCGCCATCATCGTCGGCGACTACCTCTTCGCGAAGGCGTACGCGCTCGCCGCGGTGCTGCCGAAGCCGGAGGTCATCGCGATCGTGGCGCAGACCGTCTTCGCGCTGTGCGACGGCGAGCTGGACGAGGTGACTGCGGCGCCGACGCTCCCGACCGAGGCCGAGTACTTCGAGCGCATCGAGCTGAAGACCGCGTCGCTCTACGCCGCGTGCTGTCAGGGTGGTGCGATCCTCTCGGACGCGGATCCCGAGCACGTTGCCGCGCTCGGCGCGTTCGGCACGAGCCTCGGCCTGGCCTTCCAGATCACCGACGACGTCCTCGATCTCGTTGGTGACGAGGCAGATTTCGGGAAGACCGTCGGCCGCGATCTCGCGGAGGGCATGGCGACGCTTCCGATGATCTACGCGGCGGAGCGCCGCCCGGACCTCGCCCATCGTGTCGCGAAGCGGAACAAGGAGCCGAACGAGGTCCTCGACCTGCTGCGGCTGATCCGGGCGACCGACGGCGTCGAGCGCGCCCGCGCCCGAGCACTCTCACTGCATGACGACGCGACGCGAGCGCTCGCTCGACTCCCGGCGCGTCCGGAACGCGAGGCGCTCCGCGAGCTCGCCGACTTCGTGGTGAGCCGGGTGCGCTAGGCGGTCTCGCCGCCTCCGCCGCTGGCCGGGCCGCCGCCCCCGCCCCCGCCACCGCGCCGTCCGCCGCGAC
>JBKJTV010000296.1:0-6801 GCA_046589985.1 Candidatus Limnocylindria bacterium
CTCATCGACCGAGACGCGCAGCGGCGCGCGCGGCGTCGTTCGGCGGAACGTCGTGCCGTCCTCCCCACTGGCGGCAGACGTGGCGGCGAGCATGATCGCGATGCAAAGCGAGACGACATGCACACCTCTATTGAGAGGGAGCGACACGCCTCCGTGGTGTCGCCTCTTTTGATGACGAGCGGTCGCACATACTGACGACGACGCGGTGAGCTTGACCGAGGGCTGCGTCGCGAGGGCGGGACTGAGCCGGCCGCAGCCGGCGAAAGGCGTCGAAACTGTTCGCTCCACGCGCCGTGATGAAGCCCGCCCGATCGACGCAGCCCTCGGTCAGCCGCGCACCGTCGGATCAGAACGTGGCTACGCCAACGTCACGAGCCAGGTGCCGATCTCGTATGGAGCGAGCGTCGCGACCGCGCCCCCGCCGTCCAGGTCGAGCGGCGCTGCGGTGCGGATGAGCTCGAGGCCCGTGTTCCCGAGTCCGAGGTCGCCCTCGCGGAGGTCGACCGTCCTCACCGAGGCGATGGGGCGCGCGAAGCGCAGCGTCGCCATCGCCGGATCGCGGCCGGGATTCACCAGGCGCACGAGGATCGCGCCGTCGGGTCCGGCGCGGAGCGAGGAGAGCTGCACGCTCGCGTCGCCGCCGAGGCGCAGCAGCGGCCGTCCGGCTTGCGCGCCGCGCACCGGCACGGGCGGGGAGAGGTACTCGCGCACGATGCGCGCGCACGATGCGACGTCGCCGTCACGCCCGAAGGGGATCACGCAGTAGCGCGCAACGATCTCACCCTGGAGCTGTGCGCTCGGTGTCTCGATCTCGGGACCGGCGTGACCGCGCCTCTCCGGCAGGTCGCCGCGGGAGAGCCAGCCGACGCTGCGGAAGAGCGTGATCGCGATCGTGCCGCCGTCGCCGAGCACCGCGTACTCACGCAACCCGTCGAGGCCGACCGCGAGACCGCGCGTCGCGCCGTTCACAACGACGAGCTCGTGCGCGCAGCGGGTCTCGGTCGGTGGCTCGACCCAGCCGCGCGTCGGCGGAGTGCGGTTGATGCGCGTGAGCCAGGCGAAGGCAGCCCCAGCGACGTGGTCGAGCGTGCGGGTACCCGTCTGGCAGAGCGCGCGGAGGCGATGGTCCTTGGCGGAGTTCAGGACGCGGACCGTGACGTCGACGCGGCGCGCGCCCGCGTCGAGCGAGATCTCGATCGTGGTCGGGCAGGGCACGAGGTCAGGGATGCGGCCGAAACGGTCGGCTCGCAGGCCGGCGGGGAGCGCCAGGGGCAGCTCGACGGTGGCGGTCGCCCGGTCGCCCGAGACGGTCGCGGACACCCGGCCCACGAGAACGGCCGTCTCGACCGTCGGGCCTGCAAATGAATAGGTGTATTCGTCGCCCCGGTCGCCATCGTCGACGAGCACGTTCTGCCTGCCCGTGCGCTCGCCGTTCGAACGGTCGATCACGACGAAGCTGCCGTCGGGGGAGACCTCGACGCGGAGGTGCTCGTTCTCGAGGGCGTCGGCAGTGGCCGTCGGCGCGGGCCCCTCGACACGGTCGAGCGCGATGAAGCCCAGGCCAGCGGAATGCACGCGGGTCGGCCCGCCGCCTGCATCGATGACGGCGTCCCGGGCCCAGGGCACGGGGTCGAACGCGAGGGGGACATCACCAGCCCCCGCAACCTCCGACGCGAGGCGGTCGGCCAGCCGTGTGCCCTCATCCCGCACTCGCGCGAACCGGTGAGCCATGTCGACGTCGTGGACCGCGTCGATGGAACAGCCACAGATCGAGTCGTGCGGATGGTTCTCGATGAGCGTGCGCCAGAGGGTCCGGAGCTCGCCGTCAGCGTGGCGCTCGCTGAACGCGTCGAGCGGCTCGCAGCGCTCGAGGAGCAACCGCTCACAGCGCGCGTTCTCCTGCTTGATCCACACGCGGGTCGAGTTCACGCCGCGGAGGATCGGCCGGTAGCGGCCGGCGACCATCTCGCCCGCGAGGAGGCTCTTCGGTTCCGGCAGCGCGGCGACGAACTCCTCGAGGCTCGCGATCCGCATCTCGACGCGCGGGAGCACACGCCTCCCGGCGGCGAGAACTTCGGGGAGCCGTTCGTAGGCCTCGGTGTGGTCATCGCCGACCATGAAGAGGAGCGCGTCGCCGGTCGCATATCCGGTCACCCGATCGACGATGCGCGGCAACACCTTCCGTACGCGGCGCGCGAGCAGCGCGGGCGTCTCGTCGACCGGCCCGACGAGCGGCAGCGCATTGCTGTAGTGCGCGACCTGATGGGACGCGAGCACGCGATCTCCGGATGGACTTTCCCACCGGAACTCGCTGCCGAGCTCTTCGCCCTCGTCGCCGACGCCGCGCGCGAAGACGTAGCTCGTGTAGCCGAACCCGCGGAGCAGCTGCGGCATCTGCGCGGGATGACCGAAGGGGTCCGCGACGTAGCCGACGCGCATCGCGCGGCCGAACTCACCTGACACGCGCAGGCCCTCCTGGAAGTTGCGCACGAGCGACTCCCCGGAGACGAGCAGCAGGTCCGCGAGGACGTACCACGGACCGATGAGGAGCCGCCCGTCGCGCACGAGCTTCTCGATCCGCGGCCGGTCCCCGGGCCGGATGGCGAGGTGATCCTCGAGCTGGATCGTCTGCCCGTCGAAGGTGAAGGAGCGGAATGCCGGGTCGCGCTCGAGGAGAGCGAGGAGCTTCGTCACCATCGGTACGAGCCGCGCGCGGTACGCCTCGAATTGCTCGTACCACTCGCGATCCCAGTGCGTGTGGGGGACGACGAACGCGCGCCAGCGCACCCGACGGCGGATGCGCGCGACGATCGCGGGCGCGATGAGGCCGCCCGCGACACCGACGAGACCGCCGGCTGCGACATCGAAGGGGTAGTGGACGCCAACAGCGACGCGCGCCACGGCGATCCCGACCGCGATGAGAAGCGCCGGTGCCCGCAACCTCGGGTACATGTGGCCGAGCGCGACCGCGGCGCCCATCGCAAGCGCGGCGTCGCCGGATGGGAACGAGTAGGAGTGAGGATCGAACTGGATCCGCTCCGGCGCGTTCGCGATCACGTCGAACGGTCGGGCCCGACGGACCACGAGCTTCAGCAGCTCGGCCGCGGCCCATGGCAGGGCCATCCCGACGAGCACCGTGAGCGCGGCCCAGAGACCGCGGCGGCCGAGGCCGCGGCCACGCAGCACACCGTACGCGGCGAAGTACCAGATGAGGCCGTTGAAGTTCGCGACGACGAGAGCGAGCGCGAGGACAACGGTGACCTCGTTGCGCGAGGTGTTGATCGCGAGGTACAGCTGTGTGTCGAACCGCCCGAGCGCGTCGAGGAGCTCGGTCACCGGCGCCGCACGTGCCGCCACACGAAGACGCCGACGCCAAGGAGCAGGAGTCCCGCGACGAGGTAGTCCAGCCCCTTCAGGTTGTGCTTGAGATCCAGCCAGTGATCGCCAAGCACCAGGCCGCCCCAGACCAGGAGCATCACCCACGGGATCGCGCCGAGGATGGAGAAGACGGTGAACCGCCAGAGGGGCATGTGCGCGATGCCTGCCGGCACCGAGATGAACGTGCGGACGATCGGCAGCATGCGCGAGAAGAAGACGGTCGCATCACCCCAGCGCGCGAACCAGCGGTCGGCGACATCGAGGTCGTGCGTGCTGATCAGGACGAATCGGCCGTACCGCTCGAGGAACGGTCGCCCTCCGAGCGCGCCGACGCCGTACGCGACAAGCGAGCCGACGGTGTTGCCGACGACCCCCGCGACGACCGCGCCCCAGTACGTCCAGGTCACGCCGGTGAGCGGCTCCACCACACCACGCGAGACGACCCACCCCGCGAACGGCAGGATCAGCTCGCTGGGCAGCGGGATCGCGGCACTTTCGATCGCCATCGCCACCGCGACGCCGACGTAGCCGAATCTCGCGTACAGCCCTTCGAGGAACGGGATGACGATGACCTCAAGCGCCTCGAGCACGTCCGCGTATCATCGAGCATCGACGGAAGGCGCGAGGGTGTGGGCGTAGAAGGAAGGGTCCCATGCCGATGAACACAGCCTCAGCGCTCGACGAGAGCATGCAGAGCGGGATCAGACGGATCGGTGCGGCCGATCTTGTCGTCGGGATCCCGAGCTTCCGCAATGCCGCGACGATCGGGCACGTCGCCCGCGCGGTGGCCACCGGCCTGCGCGAAGGCTTCCCGGATGCGAAGGCCGTGATCGTGAGCTCCGACGGTGGCTCCGGGGACGGCACGTCGCAGGTCGTGCTCGATACGGTGCAGGACGTCCCGGTCATTGCGGGCGCCTACCGCGGTCTCCCCGGTAAGGGCTCGGCACTGCGCGCCATCTTCGAATGCACCGTCGCGCTCGGCGCACGCGCGGGCGCCGTCGTCGACAGCGACCTTCGCAGCATCACGCCCGAATGGGTGCGCCGGCTGCTCGGCCCGATCGCCGAGGGACAGGCCGACTACATCACGCCGCTCTACGCCCGGCATAAGCACGACGGCACGATCACGAACTCCATCGCATACCCGCTCACGCGCGCCCTCTACGGCGTCCGCATCCGTCAGCCGATCGGCGGCGAGTTCGGATTCTCCGGCGATCTCGCGCGGCGCTTCGTGGACGAAGGCGACTGGCAGGGACACATCGCGCGGTTCGGGATCGACATCTACATGACGACGACCGCGCTCCTCTCGGGCGCGCGTGTCGCCCAGGCGTTCCTCGGGGCGAAGATCCACGACCCGAAAGATCCGGGGGCCGACCTCGCACCGATGTTCTCGCAAGTCGTCGGCACGCTGTTCGACCTTGCGGGAAAGCATGCGGATCGGTGGCGCGAGGTGAGCGGCTCGCGCGACGTGCCGGTCATCGGCGAGGTCGCGCCCGTCGAGCCCGAGGTCGTGAACGCGAGCGTCGAGATCCTGCGCTCGAAGTACGCCGCCGCGCGCGCGGAGAACTCGGCCCTCTGGGAAGAGGTGCTCGGCTCCGTGCCAGCGTCGCTCGGGCCACGCGAGTGGGCTCAGGTCGTCTACTCATTCCTCGCCGCCTCGGTGCGAAGGCCCGGAGAACGCGACCGCTACGTCACGGCCCTCGTCCCGCTCTACTTCGCGCGGGTCGCGCGCTTCATCGAGGATGCCGCGGACCTGAACACCGCCGAGTCCGAGCGGCTCGTCGAGCAGCAGGCCATCGCTTTCGAAGAGGAGAAGGGCAGCCTGCGTGACCGTCTCCCTTAAGGAGGACGCGCTCGTCCTGGTCACGGAGGACGACGGCGGGCTGCCGGTCGGCGCCGCCACGCGCCTCGGCTTCTACTACCACGACACGCAGTTCCTCTCCGGCTTCGCGATGCGCGTGAATGGCGTCGCGCCGATCCTCCTTTCGTCGAACAACGAGCAGAACTACGTCGGCACCTTCCAGCTCACGAACGCCGCGACGACGCTCCCGGGAGGCACACTCCTGCCGCCGCAGTCGCTGTCGATCCGCCGAACGCGCTTCCTCGCGGACGGCTGGCGGGAGCGGATCGGGATCCTCAACTGCAACGCGCAGCCGGTGACGCTGCGCATCGAGCTCGAGCTCGAGGCGACGTTCCGTGACATGTTCGCGGTCCGCGGGTATCGGGCTCTGCGCGACGTCGGACGGGAGGTCGAGCGCGAGCTGACGGGAACGGGCCTGCGGTTCGCGCGTCTGGGGCGCGATGGCGTGCGCCGCACGACGGACATCGTGAGCACGCCGCTGCCAAGCGCGATCGAGGAGCGGACGCTCGTCTTCGAGCACACGCTCGCGCCGCAGGGGCTCTTCACGGTCGAGCTCTCGGTCGTCCCACGGGAGGACGGTGCCGGGCAGGAGCCCTCGCCGGGTGGCTTCGACGAGGCGCTCGATGCGCTGAACGCGCGGTACCGCCGCTTCCTTCGCTCGTGCGCCAAGTACACGACGAGCTCGGAGTCGCTCGACGACACACTGCTCGCGCGCAGCGCGCTCGACATGCGCGCGCTCATCGACTTCGAGGACACCGGACCCTTCCCCACCGCGGGGATCCCGTGGTACGCCGTGCCCTTCGGCCGCGACGGCCTGATCGCCGCGTACCAGACGCTCGGCTGGAATCCCGATCTCGCCCGCGGCACGCTCCGCCTCCTCGCGCGGTATCAGGGTCGAACGACCGATGCGTTCACGGAGGAGGAGCCGGGGAAGATCTTCCACGAGCTGCGCCGCGGCGAGCTCGCCCGTCTCGGCGAGGTCCCGCACCGTCCGTACTACGGGACGGTCGATGCGACCCCGCTGTTCGCACTCGTCTTCGCGGAGACGATCAAGTGGACGGCGGACCGCGCGCTGTGGCGCGAGCTCCTGCCGGCTGCGGAGCGAGCGCTCACGTGGTGCCAGACGCTCGGTGACCTCGATGGCGACGGGTTCATCGAGTACGGCACGCGCGGCAGCGAGCTCCGCAATCAGGGCTGGAAGGACTCCGCCGAGTCGCTCTGCGACCCGGACGGCCGTTGGGCGACGCTGCCCGCCGCGCTCGTCGAGGTGCAGGGCTACCTCTACGCGGCGAAGATGGGCCTCGCCGACCTCTATGCGGTCGATGGCGACCCGTTGCGTGCGGACGCGCTCCGCGGGCAGGCCCGCGAGCTGCGCGAGCAATTCGAGCGGGACTTCTGGATGGAGGGTGAGAGCTGTTACGCGCAGGCGCTCGACGGGTCGAAGCGGCAGGTGCCTGCGGTGACGAGCAACGCGGGGCACGCGCTGTGGACCGGCATCGCAGGCGCGGAACGCGCGCGGCGCGTCGCCGCACGGCTCCTCGCGCCGGACATGTTCAGCGGCTGGG
>JBKJTV010000323.1:0-3011 GCA_046589985.1 Candidatus Limnocylindria bacterium
GTCATCACGGCACCGAGCTCGTCCCCCGCCCGTTCGACAGCGCGGGAAAGGCCGTCCAGGATCCGCTGGACCTCGGTCTGCTCGGCGAGCTCGGCTTCGCGGACCCGGTTGTTCGCCTCGAGGATCTCGAGCGGCTCGATGAAGACCGTCGCACCGCTCGCGGACTGGTCATGGACGATGCCCTTCACCGCCCCGCGGTGCTCCGCCTTCACCGGCACGACGTACCGGCCGCCCCGCTGCGTGACGATCGGATCCTGGAGCACCCGCACGAGGTCGGGCGAGCGCAGGAGCGAATCGAGCCGCTGCTGGAGCCGCGTCTGGGCCGAGCGCAGCGCCGAGCGGGCGGACGCGAGCGCAGGGCTCGCGCGATCGAGGACCTCGGCGTTCGCGGAGATCGCGTGCTCGATGGCCGCGGCGACACTCGTCGGCGGGCGGGCGAACTTCGTGCGCGCCCCGAGCGCCGGGCGACCGCGCACGTCGTCCCAGAGGCGCTCCGCCGCTCGCGTCGTCTCCGCGACCGCGACGAGCTGGCCGGGATCGAGGATCCCACCGAGCGCGGCACGCCGGAGCGCGTCGCGGATGTCCTTCGCGCCGCCCATTCCCGCCGACGGGACATCGCGCAGGAGCTGCCGTGCGGCGGCCGTCTCGTCCTGGAGCCGCTCGGCATCCGCGAGCGTCGTCGACGGCAGGAGGACCTCGGCGAGCTCGCGGCCCGGCGCGAAGCCGGTCCGCTCGGCAAGCATCGTCCGCACCGTGGTGAACTCGAGCGTCGTGAGGGCACGCTCGTTCATCGGGTGACTCCCAACGAACCTCTGACGATGAAGCGCCACGGCTGGTGGAAGGTCGTGCCGGGGTTCAGCCCGATCCGGGGCGTGCGCGACATCCGGTACGGCGGCACCGGCTCAGCCGCGCGGATCGAGAGCGAAGAGCCGCGGACGAGGTCGAGACCGGTGTGGTTCCCGGTCACGCCGAGCGAGCGCGCGAGCCTCCCCGGTCCGGCCAGGGCACGTGGGTCATCGGGGAGGCCGGCGAGCGGCTCGGCGCCGCGCAGCAGCACAGCAGCGGGGCTCCCCGGCCACTCCGTGACGACGTTCAGGCACCAATACATCCCGTAGATGAGATAAACATACGAGTGCCCCGCCTTCCCGAACATCGGCGCGTTGCGCGGCGTCGGGCCGCGGAAGGCGTGCGAGGCAGGATCGCGACGGCCAAGGTACGCCTCGACCTCGACGAGCCGGACGGCGCGGAGCCCCTGGGTCGACTCGAACGTGAGCGTCTTCCCGAGCAGGTCACGAGCGACCTCGAGCGTCGGGCGCGCATAGAACGAGCGGGGCAGGCGCGCGCCGAGGCGCACGGTCAGCGGATCGTCGCTCCGAGCTGGTGCAGGAGCCGCCCCTCGATCCGCTTCATCGCCTTCTCGACGTCCGCCTCGGAGAGCGTCGCGTCGGCGGACCGCAGGACGACCCGCACCGCAAAGCTCTTCTTCCCTACCCCGACCTGCGGCCCGCGATACAGATCCAGGAGGGTGACGCTCTCGACGACGCCCTTGCCTGCCAGGCGGACCTCCCGTCCGACGTCGCCGTATGGGCGCGACTCGTCCACGACGATGGCGAGGTCGCGGCGCGCGGCCGGGTACTTCGGCGGCATCGAGGCCTGCTCACGCTCGACATCCGCGGCGAGCGCCGCGACGTCGAGCTCGGCGAGGTACGTGCTGGCCGGGAGGTCCCAGCGCTCCGCGACGCGCGGGTCGAGCTGTCCGATCGTGATGACGTCGCGTCCTTCGTTCGTGATCCGGTACGAGCGCGCCGGGTGCAGTCCGGGCGCGCCCGCGACCTTCTCGCCCTTGCCGGACAGGCGCACGGCGCGATGGATCCCGAGGACGATCCCGCGGATGTCATCGAGGTCCCAGTCGCGCGGCTGCGCGAGCCAGCCCTCCTCATCCGTCCGCCCCGCCAGGAGGATCGCACACGTCCAGCGCTCCTCGGGGAGGTCGCCGGCACGCGGGAGGTACGCGGGCGCGATCTCGAAGAGCCCCACTTCGTCGCGATGACGGAGGTTGCGCTGCGCGGTATCGAGGAGGCTGGCACGGAGCGTCGGCCGCATCACGGACTGCGCCGGGGTCGTCGGGTTCACGATGCGCAGCGGCGCCGGCGCGAGGCACGAGCCGTCCGCGGTGAGTCGGCCGAGCCACGCGGGATCGATCGCGGCATACGAGACGATCTCCTGCAGCCCGAACCCGGCGAGCAAGTCTCGCAGGCGCTCGCGGAACGTCTCCACCGGGTGCGGCTCGTGCGGCGGGAGCGGGCCGGAGGGCATCCGCGTCGGGATGCGGTCGTAGCCGACGATGCGCGCGACCTCCTCGACGACGTCCTCCGCGATGCCGATGTCCGTGCGGAGCAACGGTGCGTCGACCTCGAGATCGTCGTTCGTCGCGCGCACGGTGAAGCCGAGGCGCTCGAGCGCGCCGACCGACTCCTCACGCGGGATCTCGACACCAAGCACCCGCGGGATGTCCGCGAACCGGAGCCGGACGGTCCGGCGCGTCGCTGGGCGCGGATGCACGTCGACCGCACCGCTGAGCTTCGCGCCGGCGTGCTCGCGGAGGAGCCGTACGGCGCGCGCGAGCGCCTGCGGGACGAGCTCCGGGCTGAGCCCCAGGCCGAACCGGCGGGCAGCGGCGCTGCCGCTCGATCCCTGCAGGCCGTGCCGGTCCGCGCTGCGCCGGACGCCGAGCGGCTCGAACGAGGCGCACTCGAGCGCGACCGTCCGCGTCGTCTCGCGGATCTCACTGTCCTCGCCGCCCATGATCCCGGCGAGCCCGAGCGCGCGGTCTTCGTCGGCGATGACGAGATCGGCCGGGCTCAGCGTGCGGTCCACGCCATCGAGCGTCCGCAGCCGCTCACCCTCTCGCGCGCGCCGCGCCACGAGCGTCCGCCCGCCAAGACGGTCAGCCGCTGCACGCCTACGACGCCGACCGTCTTGGCGGGCGGACGCTCGTGGCGCGGCGCGCG
>JBKJTV010000031.1:0-4035 GCA_046589985.1 Candidatus Limnocylindria bacterium
CCTGCGGACGCAGGCGCACCCGCGCCGCCGCGCGCCGCCGCGCGAGTCGTGCTCGCGCCGCGGAGCGGCTACCTGACGTACGTAGCGCCGAGAACTGCGGATCTCCTGCCGGCCGGAGCCGTCGCGCGGGTCGAACCGATTGTCGGCGACTACGTGCATCAGGGCGACGTCCTGATGCGGGTCTGGGGTATCGCCGACGATGCTCCGGGCGCGCTGCGGGCCCTGGCGCGTGGCTTCGCGATCGGCGCCGAGCGCACGATGCAGCAGGACGTCCGCTTCGGCTTTCGCATGATCGCCGACGTGGCGCTGCGGGCGGTCTCGCCCGGCATCAACGACCCGACGACGGCATGCTATTGCATCAACGTGATGGGCGACCTGCTGGCCGAGGTCGCCGGGCGCGACTGGCCCGCGACCGAGCGCGAGGATCCCGAGCAGCGTTTCCGGATCCACGTGCCGCGCCCCGACTTTGCCGCGCTCGCCGACCTCGCCTTCGGCCAGGTGCTCAGTTACGGCCGCGAGGACCCGCACGTCGTGGGCGCGGTGGCGGCGGCCCTTGCGGCCGTCACCGCGCGTGCACGCGGCGACCGGTGCAAGAGCGCCCTCGACGAGCTCGCCGCGCGCGTCGCGCAGATCACGGAGGCGTCCCGCTGGGCCGCCCGCGACGTCGCGCGCGTGATGGCGCCGCTGCGCGCCACCGACGCCGGTCCGCGCGCCGCCCCGTGAGCCGCCGCGCCAACGACGGCCGCGCAACAAACCTCGACAAGCTGAGTAGGATCGATCGGGGCTGGGCACGCGCGGAGGGCGGATGGCCCGCCGAGATCGGCCGCGCGCAGTACGCGCCGTGACACGCGCTACACGTTCGTCCCAGCCGGGTCGCCGGGAGCAGCGTCCGGGACGAACCACCCGGCGCCCCGCGGCGCGCCGTCAACGCCGACGAACTGCACCTGCTGCCGGGGGAGCCCGGGCAGGATGCGTCGGGCGTGTTCGGCGCGGCCGAGCTCAGCTGCCGTCCGCAGGATCAGCGCGCTCTTCCAGCGGCGCCGCTCGCGCGCGCTGACCAGGTAGCGGATCGTCAGGTTGGTCCACGCGTCAGTCAGCGAGACAAACACCTGAGGCTCGAGCGCGACGGCCGTCTCGAGCCCTGCGGCGCGTACGATCTTGTCGTATGCGCGGGCCGGCTCGGCCATCTCTTCGCCGAGCAGGTCGCGTGCGAGCCTGCTCAGCACCTCGACCGCGTACGGCAGGTCAGACTCGTTGGCGACGCCGACCGCCAGCTCGTCCCAGAGATACGGGAAGTCCTTGGTGAGGTTGACGACCGTGCCCGTCAGGATCTCGTTGTTCGGGAACGTGACCATCCTGCCCGTCGGCTGCTCGGCGTGCACCGCGCCGGGCCGCTCCGCGCTGCCGATCTCCCACACCGTCGTCGTCAGCAGATCGATGCTGTAGACGTCTCCGAAGACCTCGCCTACCGAGATCCGGTCGCCGACGCGGTAGTAGCCCTTGAGGGAGTTGAGCAACCATCCGGTGAAGCTCTCGATCGGCGTCTGCAGCGCCCACGAGAGCGCCAGTCCGACGAGGCCCACCGAGCCGAGCAGCCCGCGGACGTCGCCGGCGATGACGCTGACCGCGATGCCGGCCGCGACGACCCAGATCGCGATGCCCGCAAGTGCGGCGACGGCGCTTCCGCGCTCCCAGCTGTGCGACGCGAGCCGCAGCCCGGCGCGCACCAGCCGCACGAGGAGCCAGGCGAGCAGCATCGTCGCGGCCGCGACGGCGGGCTTCGGCAGCTTCGCGTAGAAGCCGTCCCACAGCCCGCGGAACGTCCGCTCGGCCTCGCTGCCGGCGGCGCGGGCGACCTCGCGCGCGCGGGGCCGCGCACGGACCGCCAGCGGCGCTGGGGACGCTGCGTCCGACGTCTCCGCGTCGGCAGCCGGCGGCGGGTGTTCCGTGGCCGTGATTGGCGCGCTGTTGTCACCCGCCTCCTGCGCCTGGCCCGACGCGGTCGGCGCGAAGAGCGTCAGCAGCATGCTCGTGAAGGCGACCGCGATGATCGACGCCCGGCGGAACGGCCGCAGGTGCCCGCGCGCCCGCTGCACGAGGCCGCTCCGCCCGCGCGTCCGCGATGGGTGTCTTGCGGGTGACGTCGCCCGACGTCGAGTCTCGCGACCGCTCCTCGAGCGAACGTTCGTGCGCGCTACCGAGGTGTGCATCGATACGAGTGGTTGTCGTTTGGCCAGCGAGTCAAGCCCGTCCAGATGCGGACCCGGGGGTGCCTGCGCGCCGTCGTCGGGACGGCGTCCCGTGGCACGGTTTTCGTATTCGAGGTCGCGCGGTCATCGCCGCAGGCTGCCGGTCGCCGAGCGCCGGCAACGACGCCGGCTGTGCAGGGAGAACGTTACAATGAGCAGGGTACTGATCGTTTCGAATCGGCTACCGATCACCGTGAACGCGACCAGCGACGGCGTGGTCGTAGAGCGCAGCACCGGTGGGCTCGCAACGGGGCTCAAGTCCGTTCACGAGGACGGAGGTGGTCTCTGGATTGGCTGGCCGGGCTCCCGTCGCGCGATCCCAGAGGCGTGGCAGGCGCGGCTCGAAGAGCGGTTCGCGGCGCTTCACGTCGTCCCCGTCACGCTCTCCGACGAGGAGGTCGAGCAGTACTACGAGGGGTACTGCAACGGCGTCCTCTGGCCGCTGTTCCACTCGTTCCCGAGCCAGCTCCCGCTCGAGACGGCGGACTTCTCGCTCTACCGTCGCGTCAACGAGCACTTCGCCCGCGAAGTCGCGCGCCACTACCGGCCGGGAGACCTGGTCTGGATTCACGACTACCAGCTGATGTTGGTCCCGCGCATGCTGCGCGACCTCGTGCCCGACGCGACGATCGGGTTCTTCCTCCACATCCCGTTCCCCTCGCCGGACACCTTTCGCACGCTCCCGTCACGCGAGGCGCTTCTTGAGGGCCTGCTCGCCGCCGACCTCATCGGCTTCCACACGGCTTCGTACACGCGCAATTTCGCTTCGTCGGTGCTGCACGTCCTGGGCGCCAGCGCGGACGTCGACCACATCACGTGGCAGGGGCGCGTGGCCAACCTCGGCGTGTTCCCGATGGGCGTCGACGCGCGCGAGTTCGAGCGGCTCGGCGAGTCACCCGCCGTCCTCGCGCTGTCGGCGGAGTTTCGAGGCGCCCCCGGCGAGCGACTGCTCGTCGGCATCGATCGCCTCGATTACACCAAGGGCATCCCGCGGCGGCTCCTCGCTTATGAGCGCCTGCTCGCGAGCCATCCCGAGCTCCACGGGCAGGTGCGGCTGGTGCAAGTCGCGGTGCCGTCGCGCACCAACGTCGATGCATATGCAGAGCTGCGGCAGCAGGTCCACGCGCTCGTCGGCCAGATCAACGGCCGCTTCGGCTCGCCGCGCTGGGCGCCCGTGCACTACGTCTACCGCAACCTCTCGGCGCAAGAGGTCGTGGGCCTGTACCGCGCTGCCGACGCGCTGCTCGTGACGCCCATCCGCGACGGCATGAACCTCGTCGCGAAGGAATTCGTGGCCGCGCGCTCGGACGAAGACGGCGTGCTGGTGCTGAGCGAGTTCGCGGGCGCCGCCACGGAGCTCGCCGAGGCCGTTCACGTGAACCCCTACGACATCGAGCGCTCAGCGGCGGCGTACTTCCGCGCGCTCTCGATGCCTGCGTCCGAGCGACGCACGCGGATGCAGTCGCTCCGTCACCGCGTCTTCGCATACGATGTCCACCGGTGGTCGAGGTCCTTCATCGATCACGCCAACCGCAGCGGGCAGCGGACGGACCACCACCCGCTCGGCTACTCCGACCCTGCGGACGTCGCGCACGCCACGGCCACGCTGGTCGCAGCGCAGGCCGCGCAGGCGCTGGTGCTCCTGCTCGACTACGACGGCACGCTGGTGCCGATCGCGGCCACGCCCGACCTCGCGCAGCCCGACGACGCGCTGCGCGAACTCCTGAGGCGTCTCGTCGCGTGGCCAGGCGTCGCGGTCCACGTCGTGAGCGGACGCGGGCGCGAC
>JBKJTV010000083.1:0-3670 GCA_046589985.1 Candidatus Limnocylindria bacterium
GTGATGTGCCTGCGCTTCTGCTGCCGCAGGCAGGTCGTCGAACGGCCCACTGAAGCGGAGGCCGACGAGATCCTTGCCGCGAACGGTCTCGATGACTTCGGCGCCATCCCAGCCGGCCGACTCGTAGACCTTCTTGCCGATGACGAGCACCTCATCGCCGACCTGCGCGCGGACGTACTCGAGATCCGGGTGGACGGCCAAGGCGACGTTCGCAGGGAGGGTCCACGGCGTGGTGGTCCAGACGAGAAGGGATTCCTTTGAATGGGGCACGTTCGGGGCCGGCAAAGCCGGTCCCTCACGAACGATGGGAAAGCGGACATAGACCGAGAGGTGGGTCATCTCGCGGTAGGCGTCGATCGTCTCGTGCTGCGACAGCGCGGTACCGCACCGTGCGCACCACGGCATCGAGCGATGCCCCTTGTAGAGCCAGCCCTTCTCCTGGCAGATCTTCAGCACCTGCCAGATGTGCGAGATGTTCAGGTCGTCGTAGGTGAAGTACGAGTTATCCCAGTCCATCCACTGGCCCAGGCGGATCGAGTGCTTCGTGATGGCGGCCGCCGACCGGTCGACGCGGGCACGGCAGGCTTCCGAGAATCGGTCGATGCCATACGACTCGATGTCGCGCTTGCTGTTCAGCGCAAGCTCGCGCTCCACCTGGACCTCGACCCACAGCCCCTGGCAGTCAAAGCCATTCTGGTAGCGCTGGTCGAAGCCCTGCATCGCCTTGTACCGCTGGTAGACGTCCTTGTATGTGCGGGCCCAGGCGTGGTGGATACCCATCGCCTCGACGTTCGCCGTGATCGGTCCATCGATGAAGGAGAACCGCTCCTTGCCCGCGTTCTTCGCGCGGAGCGCCTCGAAGCTGCCCTCGGCCTTCCAAAGGTCGAGGATGCCGTGCTCGAGCTCGGGCAGGTCGACGCTCGACCCGACCGGAGTGAATCGCTTCTCCGACTCGCCTTTCACGCCTACCTCCAGAGAACGAAAATGCCGTCCCGCACCCGGGACGGCATGTGCCGCTGACCACCCAGCGTCGTGTTCAACGCTTGCCACTTGGTAACGGAGTGGCGGCTCCGTCCGCGTCTAGCGGCGCCACCTCTTGGGCGGTGGCGCTTTCTTGCGGAAGCATCGGGGTAGATCGCCCCTCGAGCGCTTCTCCGACCAGTCTACGGCCGCCTAAGATCGCCCGCGCGTGGAGCTTCTCGAAGCGATCCGGACGACGCGCGCGATGCGACGGCTCGATCCGTTGCTCGACGTTTCCGACACGGACCTCGAGACGATCCTGTTCGCGGCGACCAAGGCCCCCAGCGCGCGCAACGAGCAGCCCGTTCGCTGGGTCGTCGTGCGCGACCGCGAGCTGCGCCGACGCCTCGGCGAGATCTACGAGCGGATCTCGCGGTCGCAGTCGCCGCTGGCCGCGCCCGACCCTTCAGCCGCAAAGCTCGCGCGGTCCGTCGACCATCTCGTGCATCACCTCGCCGATGCGCCGGTGCTCGTCGTCGCCTGCGCCTATGGCGACGACAATGTGCGCACGGCCGCGGGGGTCTACCCCGCCGTGCAGAACCTCATGCTCGCTGCGCGTTCGCTCGGGCTCGGCACGACGCTCACGACGCGCCACCGGCAGGCGATGGCGGAGACCCGAGCGGCCCTCGGCATCCCGGACGATGTGAACATCTTTGCCGTCATCCCCGTCGGCTACCCGCTCGGGCGCTGGGGCGAAGCGCCGCGGTCGCCCGTGCGCGAGGTCGCGCACCGCGACCGTTGGGGAGCGCCATTCGCCACTGACGGCGACTGATGGCCGCGCCGCTGAGCCTTACCCAGGAGCATGAGCTGGAGGGACTCTCGCAGCTGTACGGTCCGCCGCTCACCATCGAAGCGGAGGTGTTCCCTGGCTTCGACGATCCGATCCGCAAGCGTGACCGTGTCGGCGAGGTCTGCATGGTCATCCGCCGCCCGGACGGGAAGCTCGTGCTCTCGATCAAGACGATCTATCCCCGCGGCGCGCACCGCCTGCCGACGGGCGGGGTCGGGATCGGCGAGCCCGTCCTCGATGCGCTCATGCGCGAGGTCCACGAGGAGACCGGCCTCAGCGTCCTGGTCCGACGCTTCCTCGCGCTCATCACGTACCGGGTCGCCGGCGAGCAGGCCCCGGTCTTCCACACGTTCGCGTTCCTCCTCGACGAGACCGGTGGCACGCTCGGCCTGCTCGACCCCGACGAGCAGTTCGAGGAGTACATCGAGATCGACCCTGCTGAGCTGCCCCGGGTCGCCGACCGGTTGGAGCACCTGCCGGAGAGCGAGCGCGGCACGGTGGGCAGCTGGCAGGACTGGGGGAGGTTCCGCGCGGTCGTGCACCGCGCGGTGCACGAGGCGCTCAGCGAGGGCTAGAAGCGGTCGAAACGGAAGAACCGGATCGCGAGCAGGTAGCCGACCAGCGTCCACACGAGCAGACCGATGAGGTTGAGACGCACGTCCCAGAGCGTCGCGCCCTGGACGGAGATCTCGCGGAGCGCGTCGTTGAGGATCGTGAGCGGCAGCCGCTCGGTGATCGGCCGGATGAGCTCCGGTGCGGCGCTCTTGTCGAAGAAGACGCCGGAGAAGAAGAACTGCGGCAGCGTGATGAGCTGCGCGATGGCCGGCACCTGGTTCTCCGTCTCGGCCCAGCCGGCGAGGGCGAAGCCGATGGTGAGGAACAGGACGCAGCCGAGCAGCGAGACGAGCACGAGTGCCGGGATACCGCCCACGGGACGCACGCCGAAGAGCACGACGGCGACACCGATGAGGATGAGCACCTGCAGGGCGGCCAGCACGAGCCGGGTCATGACCTGCGCAATGAGGAAGCGCCACGGCCGCAGGGGCGTGGCCATGATCCGGCGGAGCACGCCGCGCCGCTTGTCGACGACGAGCGCGAAGGCCACCGAGAAGATCGCCAGCTGCATGACGTTGACACCGAGGATGCCGGGCATCAGGAAGTCGACGTAGCGAAGGCGAACGCCTTCGACGTCCTCCTGCTTCACATTCACGACCGGCGCCGCCTGGTTCACGGCGAACGAGAGCCCCGTGATGACCTCATTCACGATCGCCTCACCGACGGAGACCTGCTGCGGTCGTGCGGCGTTGCCGTAGACGGTCAGCGTCGGCACGGGCTGACCCGCGCGCGACGGCGCGACGGCGAAGTCTCGCGGGATGACGAGGAGCATGTCGAGCTCGGTCCGCTTCAGCTGCGCCAGCGCGGTGTCGCTGTCCACATCGCGGATCGCGAGCGTGTTGATCCCGCGGAGCGTGGAGGCGAACTGCTGGCTTGCCGGGTTCTTCGCCTGGTCATCGATCGCCATCGAGACGCGGCCGAACGCGCCGAGGTTCAGCGAGCCGAAAATGACCATGAGCATGAGCGGAACGACGAGCGAGAAGAACATCGCGGTGCGGTCGCGGACATAGGCGCGCAGGTACATGAAGGTGAGGAGCAGGGTCTGTCGCATCAGTCCTCGCGCAGCTCGTGGCCGGTGAGATCGAGGAACACGTCCTCGAGGTTCGCCTGCTGTTGGATGACCGGTTTCGTGAACCCGCGACCGAGGAGCGCGCCAATGAGCGCGCTCGGCGCGTCCATCGCGATGATCCTGCCGCTGTCCATCACGGCCACGCGGTCACAGAGCACCTCGGCCTCGTCCATGTA
>JBKJTV010000310.1:0-5762 GCA_046589985.1 Candidatus Limnocylindria bacterium
GGCGAACGTCGTGCTCACGTCGGGAGGCACCGGCCTGTCGCCGAACGACCTGACGCCTGAGGCGACCCGCCGCGTCATCGATCGCGAGGCACCGGGGATCGCCGAGGCGCTTCGCGCGAAGTCACTCCAGCTCACGCCGCACGGAATGCTCTCGCGCGGCGTGGCCGGCTCGCTCGGCAGCGCGCTCGTCGTGAACCTGCCCGGGTCGCCGAAGGCGGCCCGCGAGTCGCTCGAGGTGCTCCTACCGGTGCTGCCACACGCGGTGGAGCTGCTCGCCGGCGAGAGCGGCGAGTCCGGTCACCGACTCCCGTAGTGCGGCTCAGCGTCGCTTCCGAGGTCGAAGAGGCGCTCGCGCGAGGGCTGCCCATCGTCGCGCTCGAGTCGACGGTCATCTCGCACGGACTGCCCCGCCCCGCGAATCTCGAGACCGCTCTCGCGCTCGAGAGCGAGATCCGCGCCTGCGGCGCCGTGCCGGCGACGATCGCGATCGCCGACGGCGCTGCGGTCGTCGGCGCGGATGCCCGCCTCCTCGCCCGTCTCGCGACGGAGGAGGGCGTGGCGAAGGTCTCGCTACGGGACCTCGCGCCGATCCTCGCGCGCGGCTCCCTGGGCGCGACGACGGTCGCCGCATCGGTCGAGGTCGCGGCGCGGGCGGGCATCAGCGTCTTCGCGACCGGCGGTATCGGTGGCGTGCATCGCGGCGCGGAGCGTAGCTTCGACGAGTCCGCCGACCTCGACGCGATCGCGCGACATCCTGTCCTGGTCGTGTGCGCGGGTGTGAAGCTCGTCCTCGATCTCCGGCTCACGCTGGAGCGCCTCGAGACGCTCGGCGTGCCGGTCGTCGGCTGGCGCACCGACGAGCTCCCTGCTTTCTACGTCCGATCGAGCGGCCTGCGCCTCGCGCATCGCGTCGACAACGCCGCTGACGCGGCTCGGATCGCCCGTGAGCAGCTCTCGCGCGGCGCGGGCCTCGTCCTTGCGGTGCCGATCCCCGATGAGGACGCCATCGACCAGGCCGCGGCCGAACGAGAGGTCGAGCGCGTGCTCGCGCGCGCGGCGGCGACGGGCGTGAGCGGCGCAGCGATCACGCCATACCTGCTCGCCGAGCTCGGCGAAGCCACCTCGGGGCGGACGCTCCGGTCGAATGTCGCACTCCTGCGGAACAACGCGCGCATCGCCGCAACCGTCGCGGTCGCACTCGTTAGGCTCTCGGCGTGAGGGGACTTCCGCCGATCCACCGCTGGTGGCTGACCTACGTGTTCGTCGGAGCCGCCGCTGTGGTGGCGGTCCTCTGGGCGCTCGGCTCGCTCGCGGGGTTCCTGGCTCCGGTCCGCGAGCTCCTTTTCGTACTGCTCTTCGCGGTCGTCGTGGCGTTTCTCTTGTCGCCGATCGTGCAGCTCCTGCAGCGGCTCGTACCGCGCTGGCTCGCGATCCTCATCGCCTTCCTTGGCGCGCTCGTGCTGGTCGTCGGCGGCCTCACCCTGATCGCGACGCCGGTCGTCCAACAAGGTCGCACGCTCACGACGCGCATCCCCGAAGCAGTGCAGCTGATGCAGAGCCCGGATGCTGTGACGATCGCCGGCATCGAGATCCCAGGCGATGTGAAGCAGCGGCTCGGCACGGCACTCGCGGAGCGCGGTGGCCGGCTCGTGGAGCAGAGCGCCGGGATCGCCGTGCGGCTCGTCACGGCGGTCGTCGATATCGTCCTCGTCCTCGTTCTTGCGCTGTACCTGCTTGGATCGGCGCCGAGGATCCGGGCCGGCATCCAGTACGTGCTCCCACGACGCTGGCGCCCGACCGTGGCACAGGTGGAGGACGAGCTCGCTGACGTGTTCGGCCGCTACGTGCGCGGACAGCTGCTCCTCGGTCTCGTGATCGGCACCCTGAATTTCGTCGCGTTCACGGTCCTCGGCCTGCCGTACGCGCTGCTCCTTGCGGTGCTGGCGGGCACCCTCGAGCTCGTGCCGATCGTCGGTCCGATCGTCGCGGGTGCCGTCGCGGCGAGCGTCGCAGTGTTCCAGCCTGATCCGTTCCCGCTCGTCATCTGGGTGATCGTGGCCGCCACCGCGATCCAACAGCTCGAGAACCATCTACTGGTGCCCCGGATCTCGGGCGGCGCGGTCGGCATCCACCCGCTGGCGGCACTCCTCACGGTCGCGGTCGGGATCCAGGTCTTCGGCATCGTCGGCGGCCTCTTCGCCGTGCCGGTCGCCGGCGTCGTCGCGCTCTACGGTCGGCGTTGGCTCGCCGCGCGCGAAGCCCATTACGTGACGACGACGGCTACCTGAGCCCGAGCGACTCCCGCATCCGGAGATAGCCCGCGAGCGCTTCGCGATGCAGCAAGCCGACGAGCATCGAGCGTTGCAGGACGGGCAGGACCGGCAGGTCGGACTCGCTAAAACGCTCGAGAGCGGCAACGAGCGTGTCGTCGGGCGAGAGGTACGGCAGCGCATCGACCGAGGTCATGACGTCGCGGACGAGCGTCGCGTCCCACCGCTCATGCGGCACTCCGCGGAGCGCAGGCACGGTGACGACGCCCACGATGCGCTCGCCCTCGGAAACAGGGACTGCCGACAGGTTGAGCGGCATGACGTGCTCGCGGACGAGCGTGCCGATCGTCGCGGAGGCAGGGACGGCGTGGATATCCGAGCGCATGAGCGATGAGACCGTCACGTCGCCGAGAAGCGCCGTCGTGCGGTCCTGATGGATCGCGGCGCTGGCCGCGTTGTACAGGAAGTACGCGATGAGGGCGGACCACGCGCCGCCGAACGCGTCATTCCATTGCACCATCCGGAAGATCCCGAAGAGCAGGAGCAGCGCCGCGACGGCCTGGCCGCCCCGCGCCGCGATCCGCGTCGCAGCCGAGCGGTCTTTCCTGAAGCCCCAGACGATCGAGCGGAGCACGCGGCCACCGTCGAGCGGAAAGCCCGGGATCATGTTGAAGACCGCGAGCGTGATGTTGATGACGCCGAGGTAGCTCGCGACGACGCCGACCGGATCGAGTCCGGGATCGAAGGCGAGCCGAGTGTCCACGAGGAACGCCAGGCCCAGCGCGAGCCCGCCGAGGACAAGGCTCGCGAGCGGCCCGGCCGCGGCCATGAGGAACTCCGCGCGCGCGCTCGGCGGCTCTTTCGCCAGGTTCGCGACGCCGCCGAGGAGGAAGAGCGTGATCGAGGAGACTGGCATGCGGAACGCGCGCGCGATGACCGCGTGCGCGAGCTCGTGCAGGAGGACCGACACGAAGAACAGGAGCGCCGTGATCGCGGCGACGACATAGGTCTTTTGGTCGGACCAGTTCGGGCGCAGTCCCGGCAGCACGCGGTCAGCCAGCGACAGCAGGATGAGCGCGAAGATCACGAACCAGGAGAAGTGGATGCGGATGTCGATGCCGAGTATCCGCGCGACGGTGATGGAGCCCGGCACCGGGCCAGCATACTTGCGGCGATGGGACTTCCGACCGTGCCGGAGCTCGCGCGGATGATCGACCACGCGGTGCTGAAGCCGACGCAGACGGAGCGCGACGTCGTCGACGCGTGCACGATCGCGCGCCGGGAGCACATCGCGAGCGTCTGCGTGAAGCCCTTCTATGTGGCGGACTGCGCGCGCCTGCTGCAGGGCTCCGACGTGGTCACCTCGACGGTCATCGGCTTCCCGCACGGCGGCCAGGCGCCCGAGGTGAAGGTGAGCACCGCGCTCAGCGCGCTCCGGGACGGTGCGACGGAGCTGGACATGGTCATCAATATCGGAGCACTCATCGAGAAGGACTACGCGACGATCGAGAAGGAGATCGCCTCGGTCGTCGGCGTCGGGCACGCGAACGGCGCGATCGTGAAGGTGATCCTCGAGACCGCCTACCTGGACGACGCGCAGAAGGCGATCGCGGCGCAGATCGCCGTCGCGGCCGGCGCGGACTTCGTGAAGACCTCGACCGGGTTCGGACCGGAGGGTGCGACGGTGGAGGACGTGCGCCTGCTGCGCCAGGTGGTCGGCGACAAGGTCGGCGTGAAGGCCTCGGGCGGCATCCGGACCCTCGACGACGCCCTCGCGATGATCGAGGCGGGCGCGAACCGCCTGGGGACCTCCTCAACTGCCACCATCTTGGGGGAGTTACGCGACAGGCGCGGAGAGCGCTAGAATGGACGCGTAATACATCAACGGTGTCCGGCTTCGCGGCGGCCTGACCGAGGAACAAATGGTCAGGCTTTTTTCATGGCTCCTTCGCGACTGGGGTCATGAGTTCCTCGAGATCAGCACCGGCAAAGGAAGCAAGCGTGACTTTGGTAGCTGAGCGACCCGCCACCCTGCGTGGCACTTTCGGATCCCTCGATGTCCATCAGGACATCGCCCGCGCGATCACAGACCTCGGTTGGATGGCCCCGACCCCGGTCCAGGAGCAGGCGATCCCCATCCTGAACAGCGGTCGCGACCTGCTCGCGCAGGCCCAGACCGGCACGGGGAAGACCGCCGCGTTCGCCATCCCGATCATCGAGCGGATGGACGCCGGCCTGCACTGGCCACAGGCGCTCGTGATCGTCCCGACGCGTGAGCTCGCGGTGCAGGTGACCCGTGAGTTCGGTGCGCTCGGCCGCTACCGCAAGACGCACGAGGTCGCCATCTACGGCGGCGTCGGGTATGGCGCACAGGAGAAGGCCCTGAAGCGAGGCGTCGCGATCATCGTCGGCACGCCTGGCCGCCTGATCGATCACATCGAACGGGGGACGCTTGACGTCTCGCGCATCAAGTTCGTGATCCTCGATGAGGCAGACCGCCTCCTCGACATGGGCTTCGCTCCCGAGGTCCGCCGTCTGCTGCGCAAGCTCCCGACCGACCGGCAGACCGCGCTCTTCAGCGCGACGCTCGCCGGCGAGGTGAAGGATCTTGCGCACAGCTTCACCCGCGATCCGCAGCGGATCGCGATCGACCCCGAGAACATGACCATCGACACCGTCGAGCAGGTCTACATCGAGGTCCTCGAAGAGGACAAGGTAAAGGCGCTCGAGGAGCTGCTGCGGCGCTACGACCTGCAGCAGGTCCTCATCTTCCGCCACACCAAGCGCGGCGTGGACAAGCTCGTCGAGATCCTGAAGCGCCGCGGGCACAAGGTCGATGCCATCCACGGCGACCTGAGCCAGCGCGAGCGTGAACGCACGCTCGACGCATTCAAGGACGGCAAGCTCCCGATCCTCATCGCCACGAACGTCGCCGCACGCGGCCTGCACATCGAGGACGTGAGCCACGTGATCAACTACGACCTTCCCGAGGATTCCGACACGTTCACCCACCGGATCGGCCGCACCGGCCGCGCCGGGAACACCGGCGTCGCCGTGACCTTTGTCGGAGAGTGGGACTTCGACGAGTTCGACAAGATCCGCAAGCAGTCCGGCGTCAAGTTCCGGCGCGAGGTGCTCGAGCTCTACGGGACGTGAAGGGTCCCGCGCGCAGGGACTCGTAAGGAGAACCTGGCGCGCAAGGAGAAGCTCAATCCACGCTCGCGTCGTCGCGTCGCACCTGCGCCCGAGACCGTGGCACCACCACGGATGGCGTCGCGCGTCAACGGAGCGACGGGAACCCGCATGAACGGGGGTCGGTCGAACGGCCACGCCGTGCGACCGACGATCACGAGGACGCCGCGGCCCCGCTGATCCCTGCTCCGCGAAGTCGATCGGTCACGCGCTCGATGTCCGCGCGCGTTGCGCCGTGCTCCTCGAGGTACGCGCCGACGCTCCGGTAGCGCTCTTCCAGGTGGGCGAGGGTCATGCGGA
>JBKJTV010000311.1:0-6627 GCA_046589985.1 Candidatus Limnocylindria bacterium
ATCGGGTCCTCGCCCTGCGACCTCGTCGCGGATCGTCTCCGCGATCGCGCCAGCGAGCCACGTGCCGCGCGCCACCATGGCCTCGAGGCGCGCGGCGGCGTCAAGCGCGCGCTCACGCTCGCCGAGCAGCACGCACGCGGTCGCGTACCCGGTCCAGACATGAGGGGACATGCCCGTCGGCTCCTCCGACAGCGCGCTCCGGTCGCCCACGGCCGCGAGCGCGTCGGGCCACCACAGCGCGGCGGGCGACTGAACGGTCTTCACTGCGCTGTTGAGGAGCGCGCGCGCCTCATCGAGATGGCCCTCTCGTGCCTCGGCCAGCGCAGCGGTCGCCAGCGACGTCCCGGCGAAAGAGCAAAACTTCGTGCCCTCGTTGTCGCGTATGAGCGCGAGCATCTCCGAGGCGATCCGGCGCACCTCCGGCCACTCGCCGTCGGCTTCGGCCTGCCAGGACAGCGTCCCGAGAGCGTGCGAGCGCATGTGCGGGCCCGTGGCGCGGGTCGCGGCCTCGAGTTCCTTGGCGAGGCGGCGTGCTTCAGCGAGGTCGCCCCGCCAGAGCGCGACGCGCCGCCGCGTGGCGAACGCGACGTCGGGATCGGCGATCCGGTCGGAGATCTTCTGGAGCCGATCGGCCGACACCGCCATGGCATCGAGGTCGGCGACTTCGAACTGCATCTGCGCGAGCTGCGCCAGCATCGCGGCGAGGTCCGCCGGTGCGAGCGCGTTGGCGACCGCCTCGACCGCGTCGACCGCCTCGCGCGCGAGCTCGACGTCGGCGTCAAGTCTTGCCCGCAGCATTCGCAGGCGAGCAAGCGTCGCGCTGTCGGCGCGCGCACCTGCGGCGCTCTCGCCCTCGGCGATGAGGGCTCGCAGCTCGTCGTCGCCCGGCGGTCGCTCGAAGAAGCCATCGAACCAGATCGGAACGTGTAGCCACTCGAAGTAGAGCTCGGGTGGGATATCGCCCTGCCGCCGGTGGAACGAGACCGCCCGCACGAATCGTTCCCACGAAGCGTCGCCCTTGCCCTCCATCGCAGCGGCCCGACCCCAGGCCCGGTCGACGCGCGCGATGTCAGCCTCATCCCGCGCGAGCTGCTCGGCTCTCTCGAGGACGGCGAGCGCTCGCCGCGCGTCGTGGCGGTCGAGATGCCGCTGAGCGGCGGCAAGGTGTGCATGCACGGCCGCGCCCTGGAGAGCCCCACGCTCGGCTTCGTCCGTCCAGACCCACTCCGCGTCGGGTGGGCGCAGGGCCTCCCACCAGTGGTGTGCGCGCGCGTCCGGATCCAATTTCTCTTCCTGCCGGGCGAGGCGCGCGTGGAGGCGCATCCGGTCCGCGACGAGGAGTCGGCCATACGCGACGTCGCGCAGGAGGTTGTGGTGGAACCGGAAGGTGCCACCGACGCGGCGCAGATAGAGGAGATCCGCCAGCCGCGCCAGTGCAGGACCGACATCGGTCGCCTCGCGGCCCGACAGGAAGGCCGCGTGCGCCACGCTGAAGGTCTCGCCGATGACCGACGCGTGCGAGAGGAGCTCGCGGTCGTCGGGACCGAGCTCGTCCAGCCGGGCACCGAGTGCACCCTGCAGCGTGAGCGGGAGCGAGCTCCCGGTGGCTGCCGTTCGCGCGAGCTCGACGATGAACAGCGGATTGCCCTGCGCGCGTTCGACCGTCGCGGCGTCGGCGGTACCGGCATGGCCGGCGAGCGCGAGCGCCTCGTTGGCCTCCAGTGGCCCGAGCTCGACGAAGAACCGGTCGCCGCCCGGCCGGAAGCCGGCGGCCTGGGCAAACTCCGGGCGGGCGGTAGCGATGACGAACAGCGGCCCGCTCGAGAGGGTGAGGCGGTCGACGAGTCGCACCGTCGCTCCGTCGGCCCAGTGCAGGTCCTCGAACCACACCACCGGTGGCGGCCCGCCGCGTGCCGCGAAGTAGCGGCGCCACGCGTGGACGATCTCGTCGGTGCGCTCCTCGTCCGGCAGTCTGTTCAGCCGCTCGTCCTGCTCGAGGCCCACGCTGTGCAGCACCGCCCGGGAGATGCTTTCGCGCTCCACGGGATCTTCGACCGCCGCGAGCGCCGCCTCGACCTCCCCGCGCCCCATGTTCGGTCCGCCAAGCAGCTCGCGCAGCGGTGCCGCAGCGCCAGACTCGCCGACGGGCCGGAACCGTGCGACGAACGGCGTCCCTGCGACCGATGCGAGCATCTCGCGCACCACGCGCGTCTTGCCCTGGCCGGGCGGACCGCTCACGAGTGCCAGCACCGGACGCTGTGCACTGCGCCCGTAGGCCAGCCGCAGGATCTCGAGATCCGAGGACCGTCCGACGAATGGCGGGTCGATGGCGGCCGTCGTGCTGCCGAGTGCCTCGAGCTCCCAGACCTCCATCGGGGTGAACCCCTTGAAGGTCATCGGCCCGAGGGCGCGGAACCTGGCCGCTGGCTCGGTGGCGGCGTGGCAGGTCGGCCCGACCAGTACCTGCCCCGGGTCCGCCGCCTGCTCGAGACGTGCCGCCATGTTCACGACGGGACCGACGCTCATCCGTTGCTGCGTGCTCTCGACCGCCAGGAGGTCGACGACCGCCTCGCCGGTCTCCACGCCGATCCGGATGCCGAACGGCGAGTCGGGCCCGGCCGCCCATTCGCGGCACGCGCACGCTGCGCGGAGCGCGCGCAGCGGGTCGTCGGCATGAGCGATCGGCGCCCCAAAGAGCGCGTACACGGCGTCGCCGATGTATTTCTCGACCGTTCCGCCCTCCGCGACGATCCGATCCTTCAGCTCTCCGAATGCGGCGTCGAGCGCGCGCTTCTGCCGTTCCGGGCCAAGTCGTACCGTGAGATCGGTCGAGCCGACGATGTCGATGAAGACGCACGTGACGAGGCGGCGCTCCTCACGGGACTCAGGCACGCGGTCAGAGTACGGGGGTCGCGTCGGATGGCGCTCGCTACGCCGGGACGTCGACCGAACGCATCAGCCGAGATGCTTCCGCAAGAAGGACAACGTTCGGCCCCAGGCAAGTTCGCTGGCCGCCTTGTCGTGCTCGGGACGGCTCGGCTCGTCGAACCAGTGCTTCGCGCCTCCGTAGATGTGGACGGTCACGTCCTTGCCCGCGCCCTTCAGGACCTCCTCGATCTCGCGGACGAGCGGCACGTCCTCATCGAGCTCGCCGATGTGGGAGAGGACTGGCGGCAGCGGCAGGCTCTCGTCGACCTGGCCTATCCCGTAGTACGCGACGAGCGCACTCGCCTCGCCCGGACGGCGCCCAACGAGATCCCACGCGTACGAACCGCCCAGGCTCCAGCCGAGGATCGCGAATCGTGATCCGCGCGCACGCAGCTCATCGGCCGCCGCGTCGATCTTCTTGCGCACGACTTCGCGGTCGAGTGCCCTCATCATCCGCTCCGCGTCCGGGATCTCGGTCGCGACCTTCCCGTCGTAGAGGTCGGGGCTGAGGACGACATAGCCCTCACGGACCAGGCGGTCGCAGACGGCGCGGATGTCCGCATTCAGTCCCCACCAGGGATGCAGCACCAGGATGCCGCTCACGCCAGCGCCTCGCGCAGCCACGACGTCGCTGCGGCGAGCAGCTCCGCACGGTGTTCCGGCATCGTGAACTGGTGGTCCGCCCCAGCGACGGTGATGAGGCGGTGCGCGACGCCGGCCTGGCGCAGGAGCGTCGAATACCGCTCGCCGTGTGCCGGGTCGACCACCTCGTCGGCTCCCGCAGTCACGATGAGGACCTTCGCGCGGGTGCGCGTGAGCTCGGCCATCGGCCGTAGCGTACCGAAGTAGTCACGCTCCGCCGGCGGCGCGATGAGCACAGCGGCACGGATGCGCGAGTCGCGTCCCGCGGCCAGCGCTCCGACGGCCCCTCCGTATGAGTGGCCGACGACACCGATGCGTTGCGGGATCGCTGGATGCGCCCGCATGAGCCGCACCGCGCCCGCCGCGTCGGCCAGATTCGCCGGAATGTCGGTCGGGACGCGGTAGACGAAACGAAGCGCGGCCACGCCTGCTGCAGCCAGCGCGACGCACAGGTACGCGCCGTCCTCGATGTCGCTGGTGCGGCCGCCAAGCACCGCGACCCCGCCGATGGTCTCGCCGTCCGGGAGGTGCAGGATCCCTTTGATCTCGACCCCTCCGACCGGGAAGCCGACGCGCTGGAGCACTAGTCCGCGGGCGCGGTCGACTTGGTGGGAAGCTCCGGCATCGCGAGCAGCTCGAGCACCGATTCGCGCTTCTCGATCTGCGTCCGGGAGCTGATGAGCTCGAGGACCTTCTTGCGGCCTTTCATCTTGCCGATGAGGATCGCGCCGACGAGGCGGTCGCCGAGGAAGAAGAGGCGCTTGTAGTTGCGGGCTGCGTCATCGACCTCGACGAGGTCCTCGGCGTCGGGCTCCTCCTCGGTGGTGACGCCCATGACCGAGATATTCGAGTTGAACATGCTCGACGCGTAGGTCGGGACCTCCACGTACGGCTCGCGCGCGCCGAGCATGTTCTTCGCGACGTGCCGTCCGTGGTTCAGCGAGTTGTCCCAGGTGCCCATGCGGTGGTGGCGCTGCGAGACGACGTCGTAGAACTCGGCGACGTCGCCGGCGGCCCAGACGTCGGGCGCCGTCGCCTCGAGGAACTCGTTCGTCACGACACCGACGTTCGTCTTCACCGCGGTGTCCTTGAGGAGCTCGATGTTCATCGTCAGCCCGAGGCCGACACCCACCATATCCGCCTGCGCGGTGAAACCCTTCGTGCCGACGACCTGGGTCGATCCGTTCGAGGGTGCGACCGACGCGATCGCCTCTTCGTAGTGGAGGTGGACGCCGGCGTCCTGCGCGAGGAGCGTCACGACCCGCCCGCCGGCCTCATCGAGCGAGCGCCGCAGGAACCAGGGGCCTCGCTGGAGCCAGTGGGTCTCGAGCCCCTGATGGTTGAAAGCCTCTGCGAGCTCGTAGCCGATGAACGAGCCGCCGAGGACGACCGCCACCTTCGACTCCTTGATGCGCCCGAACATCGCCTTCGCGTCATCGAAGTACTGGAAGTTGAAGATGTACTGCGACGTGTCCGAGCCGGGGACCTTCAGTGGGTTCGGACGCCCGCCCGTCGCGAACAGGAGGCGGTCGTACGGCGCCTGACCGCCCGGCTGCATCGTGACGACCTTCGCGTCGAAGTCGATGTGGGTCACCTTCGTCTCGAGCCGGAGGTCGATGCGGAGTTTGTCGTGCCACTCCTGATCGCGCACATAGACGCGTTGCTCGAGAAGGACGCCGCGCAGGTAGCGCGGAAGTGAAACGCGGTTGTAGAGGGTGTACGGCTCATCGTCGACCATGAGGATGTCGCAGGCGGCGTCGAGCTTCCGCAGCTGCTCTGCGCAGTACGTGCCGGCCGCGCCGTTGCCGATGATGACGAAGCGTGTCGGGCTCGCGCCCACGTGCGGGCCTCCTCAACGTGAGATCGCCGCCAGTGTGCCAGCCGGTGCCGATGGCGGGATTCGAACCCGCACTGACATCCGTCTTAAGCGGATGGACTCTGCCGGTTGGTCTACATCGGCAAGATGAAGTTTACGGAGGTCGGGAACCAGTCCCTTGCCATCGTCGTCAGACTCCAGTGATGCGCCTCATCGCCGCCTTCGTTCTCGTCATCGCCTCCTTCGCGCTTAGCTTCGTCGCCGACGCGTCGTGCGCGCTGCACGAGCCGCTCCCGAAGAGGATCGACCGCGCCGACGCGGTCGTGTTCGGTCGCGTCATGTCGTTCGAAGGCGGCCCGATCGCGGATCGCCGCGCGCTCATCGTCGCGGTCCAGCGCGTCTACAAGGGCAGCGCGGTCGATCGGATCTTCGTCTCTGCCGGGCCCGGTGGCGAAGGGGGAGGCGCGCCCGGCCAGGTCGTCGCGACGAGCGTCGACTACATGGCAGAGCAGGGCAGCGAGCACACCTTCTACCTGAAGCAGCATTCCCCAGCCGGCTTCAGCACGGATGCCTGCAACGGGTCGCATCCCGGGGATCTCGACGCCGACGAGCGCGCCGCGCTCGGCGCCGGGAACGGGCCCGGCCGGGCGCCCGGTGGCGTGGGCTCCGCGACGGATCTCGACCGGGCGATCGGGCTGGCGGTCGTCCTCGCGTCGCTCGGCGCGACCTTCCTGGCGTCGCGAGCGATCCTCGCCCGCTCCTCCTAGGTCTCCGGCCCCTCCAGGTTCACGACGGGAGGACCGCCACCGGCCCGGGTGACGACCAGGCGCGCCTCGCGTTCCAGCGGGTTCGATTCGCGGTGGATCGTGTGCGCCGGCACGTGCACGAAGTCGCCGCCGTGCGCTTCGATGCTGCGCTCGCCGCCCCGGCCGAACTCGAGGCGCACAGCACCGTCGAGGACGTAGATCACCGTGTCGTTGTCGCCGTGGTGGTGCCAGCCGGACGCCATGCTCGGCGCGGCGGTGACGAGGCCGGACCAGAGTCCCTCGCGTGCGACCGCGGCCTCGCGGGTCATTCCGGTGGTCTGCAGGGTGTCGCCGGTCAACTCGGCGGGAGCGATCAGCCGGATCTCAGATGTCACGGGTGTCCCGTCCCTTCTCCTCGTCGGTGCCCCAGCGTTCGTGCTGCACGTTCAGCTGCGCGCCGCGCTTGGCGAGCCAGTTGTCGATGATCCGGAGCAC
>JBKJTV010000157.1:0-3655 GCA_046589985.1 Candidatus Limnocylindria bacterium
CTGGATGCGGCACAGAAGGGCGATGGCGCCTGGGGCGAGGAGGGCGGCGACCTGCCGACCGAGACCGGCGCCGGCCAGGCGAGCCGCGGCACCGGAGGCGCAGCATCGACCGGCGACCTGGGCGCGGCCCCGAAGGGCGCGGGCGCGCCGAAGAGCGCTGGGGCGCCGAAGAGCGCGGGCGCGCACAAGGGTCCCGTGGCGCGGACAAGCGCGACCGGGCGCAAGAAGGTGACCGCACGAAAGAAGACGGCCGCACGGAAGAGCGTCGGTACCCGCAAGAAGACGTCGGTCCGGAAGAAGACCACCGCACGGGCGACCACCTCCCGGACGAAGACGATCGCAAAGAAGAAGACCACTACACGGAAGAAGGTGACCCCAAAGAAGAAGGCCACCGCCCGAAAGAGCACCGCGAAGCGCAAGAGCACCGGTGCCCGCAAGACCGCCCGAAAGAGCACGCGTCGCCGCTAGCGAAACCTGGCGATGTAACGGAAAGGGCCGCCCACTTCTCGGGCGGCCCTTTCGTGTCAGTTCGACGTCGCGTTAGTTCCGCTTGCCGCGGCCCATCCCCGGCTTGCGCCCGTGATTCGCCTTCTTCGAGCGCCAGGCGAGCTTGCCGGTCGTCTTCTGCTTCGTCTGTCCTTTACCACCCATAGCGGTCGACCCGGTCCCCCGATCCTTGGAATTGGTGGAGCTGAAGCGCCCGGGTTGGTGGCGCGAAGAGCTCCGTCACGAGCCATTGTCCTACGCTGCCCGCATCGGCGTCGGCGACGGGCCTCGGGCGCGCGCACACCGCCGGGACCCGGCGTCGACCCGCGCGACGACGGGCGCCACGACGCGGTACGGTTCCCCGCCGTGGACGCCCGTCTCCGGGAGGGCCTTCGGCGCCTCCCGCTCTTCGCGAAGCTCTCCGAAACGGAGCTCGATGAGCTCGGCGGGCGCATGCGCCAGAAGCAATTCAAGCGGGGCGACACCATCTTCCGGAAAGACGACCCCGGCACGCACCTCTACGTCGTCCTCGAGGGCGCTGTGAAGATCGCCCTACCGGGAGAGTTCGGGCAGGAGGCGCTCGTCGCGATCGCGCGGCAGGGCGAGTACTTCGGGGAGCTCGCCCTCTTCGACCAGAGCCCGCGTTCGGCGACCGTCGTCGCTCTCGAGGACACGAAAGCGGCGCTCCTCGCGGCCGAGGACTTCATCACGTTCCTCGAGTCGCACCCGATCGCGATGCATGCCGTGCTCGAGGCGCTCGCGCGGACGGTGCGACGCTTGTCCGACCGTGTCGAGGATCTCATCTTCCTCGACGTACCGAGCCGGGTCGCGAAGTATCTGCTCGACCTCGCGAACCAGAACGGAGGCCCTGAGAACGAGCTGAACCTGACGCAGGACGAGCTGGCGGCGTTCACCGGTGCGTCACGCGTCTCCGTGAACCGCGTGCTTGGCGACCTCGAGCGGCGGCAGCTGATCAGCATCCGTCGCCGCCGCATCGCGATCCTCGACGCCGCCGGGCTGGCGAAGGAGGTCCGCGTCTAGTGCCGAAGAAGAACCGCCTCATCCTCGTCGTCGAGGACGACCCGGATCTTGGGGCCGCGATGGTCACGTTCCTCACGGAGGAAGGGCTCGAGGCGAAGCTCGCCCGTGACGGCGATCAGGCCATGCGAATGGTCGACGACCTCGCGCCGGCGGTCATGGTGCTGGACCTCATGATGCCGCGGCGCGACGGCTTCAGCGTGCTACGCGAGCTGCGCGCGGACGGACGCATCGCCTCGCTGCCGGTCATCGTGGTCACCGCGATCTTCGGCCTGTCGGAACGGCTCTATGCGACGGAGCTCGGCGCCGTCGACTACGTGACGAAGCCCTTCGAGCTCGACGAGCTCCTCGCGCGGGTGCGCTCGCTCCTACCTGCCGCCGACTGATCGTGCTCTATCTCCGGCCTTCGGCCGGGAGACGCGCTCAGGGCTGGTCGATTCGCTCGTCGCGGCAAAGCCGCTCCTCGCTCACCTCGCTGCGAGCTCGCTCGTGCAGGACGGGCAGCGGCTTGCGGCCAGCGGGATATCCATCGTGCAGCGGGGGCACGCCTTCGTCGCCGCGGGCGGGGCGTCCTTCACGAACATCTTGGCGATGAGGAACACGACGAACGCCACGATGATGAAGATGATCACGGTGTTGATGAAGTTGCCGTAGTTGATGGTCGGGGCCCCGGCCGCCTTCCCGGCCGCGGGGCTCGGGTGGCCCTTGCCCGAAAGGTCGATGAAGAGGCTTTGGAAGTCGACGCCGCCGAGGAGCAGTCCGACCGGCGGCATGATCACGTCAGCGACCAGCGAGCCGATGGCCGCCGCGAGCGCGGTGCCGATGACGACCGCGAGCGCCAGCGCGAGGATGTTGTTCTTCATGAGGAATGCGTTGAATTCGCTGATCACCGTCTGACCTCCCAGTGCTCTCGCCCTGGCCCGCCAGCGCAAGACGCCTGCCAGGCAGGCGACGAGGGACCACACCCACAGGCCGTTGACCGCGGCCCGGGTGGCGGGATATGCTATTAGCACTCTCGGAGGGAGAGTGCTAATGGTCCAGCCAGGCTCGCTTCCCGACCTCGGGGGGCGTCAACGAGAGATCCTGCGGGCGGTGATCCGCGAGTACATCGGCTCCGCACAGCCGGTCGCTTCCGCGACCCTGGTGCGGCGGTACCGGCTCGAGGTGAGCCCGGCGACGGTCCGCCACGAGCTGGCCGTGCTCGAAGAACTCGGACTGCTCACGCATCCGCACACCTCGGCCGGCCGGGTACCGACGGACCTTGGCTACCGCTACTTCATCGAGAGCCTCATGCCCGACGCGACGCTTCGTCCGGAAGAGCAGGTCACCGTGAGCCACCAATTCCAGCAGGCACAACGGGATACAGCCGAGTGGCTCCGTCTCGCCGCTTCGACGCTCGCGCGTCTGACGGCGGAGGCAGCCATCGTGACGCCCCCCACTGCCAACCTCGCCGCGCTCCGCCACGTCGAGGCGGTGCCGATCAACGAGCACCGCGTCCTCCTCGTCGCGGTCTTCGAAGGCGGCACGGTCCGCCAACAGCTCGTGGAGCTTCGGTCCCCCGCCGGGATCGACGAGCTGCGAACTCTCTCGAAGAGTCTCAGCGACCACCTTGCGAACGCCGGTGCGGTACGCATCCGCACCTACGCGGCGACCCTGGCCGGTGTCTCGGCCGAGCTTGCGCGAGGCCTCACGACGCTCGTCGAGGAGCACGATGCCGCTCGCGCGCGCGACGTCTACTACGACGGGATCCAGAACATCTTCGCCCAGCCCGAGTTCGTT
This sequence comes from Candidatus Limnocylindria bacterium, assembly GCA_046589985.1. GTDB lineage: Bacteria > Chloroflexota > Limnocylindria > P2-11E > P2-11E > JACDAF01. Next base: position 3,304 of record JBKJTV010000157.1, read on the forward strand.
GAGAGCGATCGCGCGCGAGAGCTCCTCGGCCTGCTCGAGGACCGCACGCGCCTCGTCGCGCTCCTCCCAGAGGGCCTTGGCCAAGGCGAGGTCAGCGTCGCGATCGGCGGCGAGCACAGCCACGAGCCGCTGCGCCATTGCAGCCTGGTGTTCGGGCGGTACGGGGGGCGTGCCGGGGTGGTCGGCTACATCGGCGTGGTCGGCCCGACGCGCATGGATTACGCGCGCAGCATCGGCGCGGTCCGGTACGTCGGCCGCCTCATGAGCGACCTCGTGCGCGTGGTCGAGGGGGACTGAGCATGGACGACACCGTGAAGCGGGCCGAGGAGCTCCTCGAGGAGCGCATGAAGAC